>NZ_BFAG01000021.1 GCF_002897375.1 Deinococcus aerius
CTCCCAGTCGATCTCGAAGGCGGACACGTCATACCCGCCCGTCCGCGCCTGCCAACTTGGGTTGCGCCGCGTCGGCCCAATGACTTCCACCCCATGCCGAGCTTTGGCCCGGATCATCAGGTCCCCGCTCACGTATCCGCCGTCCATCAGATGCTCGCCCGGCAGCACTTCCCGCGCTGCCAGGGCATGGTGGATATCATCAATGGCCTCGTAGTCGGTTAAAGCTGCCTCGGTCGTCGTGACGTTCGTGATGATATGGGGTGCATCCACATCGCACACCTCGGTCAGATGCACCCGGTAGCCGTACCAGCCCATCCCGCCTTTCGCCGCATATAGCGCCTCCGGGTCGTAGGGGGAGTTGAAGCGGTCCCGCACGTTCTCCGTCCGTCCGGCCTGCAAGCGCACCCCGGACTCGTCCCGCACGAACTGCAACGTCCACATGCGCCGCAACACCTCCACGGCAGGCAAGCTCCGGACCTCCTCGGGTCCGGCGGTGTCCAGGCGCTCCAGCAGCAGAAAGCCGTCCTGTCCCACCTCGCTCGCATAGGCACGTCCCTCCTCCTGCCCCTTGGGCATCCGTGCCATTTCCACGCGCGGTCCGTACCGGGAAAACCACCCTTCTGGACACCACGACAACCACTCAGGTGCCACGGTGGCGATGGCGTTCAGGGCGGCCCGCAACGTTTCCCCGACGGACTCCAGACGGCTGAGTTTGCGCGCACAGGACAGCACGTGCGTACTGTCCGTGCGCTGACGACCTCGCAACTTGAGCAGCCCCTGCTCGCGGAAGCAGGTCAACAAGCGGTCGAGCAACAGTTGTTCCTGGCCTCCGGCGATGAGGCGGGCACGAAACTCACACAGCACGCTGAAATTGAAGCCGGGATCGTCCAGCTCCAGGCTCAGCGCGTACTTCCAGTCGATCCGTCCCCGGACCTGCTCGGCCGCCTGGCGGTCGCTGAGGTGTTCCAGAAATTGAAAGACGGTGACAAGCGCCAGGCGCCACGGGGGCACCCCGGGGTGCCCCGTGTTCGGGTACAGGCCCGCGAAGTCCTCGTCACGGTACAGCGCGTCAAACGTATCCCGAAGGCGCATGCAAAGGGTGCCCTTGGGAAAGGCCGCCCGCGCGACGCGGGCGGTGGCATCAGGAATAACCGGGATGGGCATGGGGCGCAGCATGGTTTAGCGCACTGCGCCTGGGGATGGGTTGGATGATGGGCGGTCAGTCCCCCACGAGACGCAGCATCTGTTGGGAGTCAGCCCTGGAGGTTGCGCCATGCCGTCCATTGGGTCAGGCTTGCCCAACGATGAGCCTTCCCGTTCGCTGTGGGCGGGCAAGTGGTGTCTACCCTGTTTCAACGTGCTTCATGGAGCGTGCCGTCCAAGCCACGGCCATACATGCCACGTCGCCTGGTCACCTCCAGCGTTCCGAACCATCCACTCCAGCCCCACCCATCCCCAGAACTTAGACGAGTACATACTTGTACTCATCTAAGTTCTGAGGTAGAGTCGCTCCGTGGAAGGGAAACCCACCAGCGGGCGACGTGAGCGCAAGAAGCTCGACACCTGGCGCACCATCCGCCAGACCGCGCTGCGCCTCATTTCCGAACGCGGCTACCACAACGTCAGCCTGGAGGACATCGCTGCCGCCGCCGACGTTTCCCGCGCCACGCTCTTTAACTACTTCCGGTCCAAAGAAGCTATGCTCTTCGACCCCGATCCGGAAGAACAGACCCACTGGGAAACCTTTCTGGCCCAGCGCCCCACCGACGAGGTGCCCTGGGCGTCCCTGGAGGCGTTCTTCCTCGACTACACTGCCGGGTACGAGACCAAACTCCGCCTCCAGAAGGAGCTGCAACAGGGCGGCACCGTGCTGAGCCAGGCCAAGCAGGACGGGAGCGTGCGCGTGCACGCTTTCCTGTCCACCTGGTTGCGCCCCCGCCTCCTGGCGCAGGGGCAGGACCCCGACGAGAGCGACTTTCTCCTGAGCATTGCCTTCACGGCCATGTCCACCGCCTTCGCCCGCTGGGACCCCAAGCAGGACTTCGGGGTCTTCCAGCACCTGATCCGCCAGGCATTTGGGCGTGTCGGACGAGGCCTGCTCACGCCCCCCTAAATCAGCCCATTCCACGACTGCCCCAACAGGCCGTGTTCCCCGAACACCGGCTCCCGCCCCTCACGTCCCCTACCGGGGAGAAGGAAGGTCCATCATGTCGAAAGTTTGGTTCATCACAGGAGCTTCTCGCGGCTTCGGAGAAGCCTTTGCCCGCGCCGCCCTGGAGCGCGGCGACCGCGTGGCCGGGACCGCCCGCCGCCTGGAGACCCTGGACGGGCTGCGCGCTTTTGGTGAGGCGTTCCTGCCCCTGCAACTCGACGTGACCGACCGCGCGGCGGACTTTGCCGCTGTGCGGCAGGCCAGGGAGCACTTCGGGCAACTGGACGTGGTGGTGAACAACGCCGGGTACGGGCACTTCGGGTTCTTCGAGGAGATTACCGAGGAGGAGGCACGCGCCCAGTTGGAAACGAACGTCTTCGGCGCGATGTGGGTCACGCAGGCGGCGCTGCCGATCCTGCGCGAACAGGGCCACGGGCACATCATTCAGATTTCGAGCATCGGTGGTGTGGCAGCGTTCCCCAGCCTGGGCATCTACCACGCCTCGAAGTGGGCGCTGGAAGGGATGAGTGAGGCGCTGGCGCAGGAAGTGGCCGGGCAGGGGATCAAGGTCACGCTGGTGGAACCGGGGAGTTACGGCACGGACTGGGCGGGCAGCTCAGCCCAGCGCTCCCAGCCGAACCCGGTGTACGACGGGTTCCGGCAGGCGATGGCGCAGCGGGCTGGGCAGTCCACCGCTGGCGATCCCCAGGCGGCGGCCCAGGCGCTGCTGAAGGTGGTGGACAGCGAGAACCCCCCACTGCGCATCCTCTTTGGGTCGCAGGCCTTCGACATCGCGCAGGGCCTCACCCAGCGCCGTGTACAGACCTGGAAGGAGTGGGAAACCGTCTCCCGCGAGGCGTAGCGTTTTCGCCAACGGAATCCCATGGTGGGGTTCTGCACCACTTCTGCACAGATCATGCTCCGTTCCTGAACACCGGCTACCCATCCTGACCCCAGGCCAGCGGAAGGACACCTTTCGCCCCGCCGGAAAGGAAAAGACACCATGCCCACCCCCAAGACCCTGAAGGCCCTGCTGCTCCCCGCCCTGCTGACCGCCGCCGTCACCCTCCCCGCCGCCTCCGCCGCCCCGGTCTACTTCGAGAACGGTTCCGGCGCGAGCGGCGTGGTGGACGTGTACGTGGACGGCGAGCTGGTCTTCAACGACGTGTTCGCCGACTCGGCCATGATGTTCCCGCGCGACATCGCCGCCGGCCCGCACCAGGTCGTCGTGACCCCCTTCTCCCTGGCCCCTGGGCAGGCGGACGTGCTCGACACGGCCGTGACCATTCCCGATGACGGCACCTCCACCCTCACCCTGGGTCCGGGCCAGGATGACCTGGGCCGGGACGTGCTCGCCCTGAGCCTGGAGGGCGGTCACGCACGGTAGGGCCGGGCCGGGGGGAACGGCCACGGAAACCGTCCCGCCCCGGGGGTAGGCTGGGCCCGTCCCCACCCGCCTGTCCCCGGGAGCGCGATGACCCAAGACCTTCCAGCACGACACCTGCGCCTGGTCCTCGACGACGACCTGCGGCTGGAGGCGGCCTCCGAGCGGGAATACCGGGCCTGGCGGGCCGCCCTGGGGAGTGCCCCGGAAGAGCCCGCGCCGCGCGTCCTGATCGCCGCGCACGGGGGCCTGATCTCGCGGGCGGCGGGCGAGATATTTGCCGGGCACGTTCGGGAACTGTACGCGGAGCACTGGACCGTCACCTTCATCACCCGCACCGGGCTGGAGGAGGCCCTGGACCGGATGACGAACACGCACCTGTTCAGCGGGCTGGTCGCGGCGGTGAGCCGGCTGGCAGCGCTGTACCGCCGCGCGGACCCCGGCGCCTTTTTTCCGGGGGAATGGGCAGCCCGGGAGGCTGTCACCCCGGCCCGGTCCCCCACCCTCAACCGCCGCACCCGGACCCAGGAGGGGCGCATCCTCGCCCACCTCGGGACACTCGCCCGGCCGGAATTCGCCGGGGAGAGCGCCGAGGTGCAGGCCCTGGTGAGGGGCTGGCAGGCGAATCCGGTGGAACTGAGTGCGGCGGTGCGGAGTGCCGCGCGGCAGGCGGGTGCCCGTCTGGGGGCGCGAACCTGGCAATCGGTGCGGCCCCAGGTCGAGCGCCTGCTTCCCCGCCCGCCCGGCCCGCGGGTCTCGCTGACTCCCCCGGAGTTGCAGGCGGCCCTGGCGAACGCGGCGGCAGCGGCGGCTGACCCGAACGCCTGGCAGGCCTACGTGGTCGAGGAACTCATCCGCACGGTGTTCCCCCCGCCGCGCACGCTGTGGGAGGGGATGAAGGACCGGATGGCGGCGCTGATGGGTCCCGGGGCGGTGGGCACTGGGCTCCTGGAGTTCCTGAACGGGCGCTCCCCGCACGTCTCGCTGCTGGGCCACAGCCTGGGCGGCATCCTGCTCGACCACCTGGCGCGGCGGGCGGTGGCCCTCTCGCCATTGCGGGAGCGGGTGGCCCGCGCCGTCTACCTGGCCCCGGCGAACACGCTGGACTTCGCCCGCCAGACCCCCCGGCTCCCCCGCGCCGAGTACGCGCTGATGGGCCTGACCGACGCCGAGGAACGCAACGAGGTGGGGCAGATTGACCCGCTGCTCAGCGGCCTGTACCCCCGCACCGTCCTGTACCTGGTCAGCAACGCCCTGGAGGACGAGCGGGGTACGCCCATCCTGGGCATGCAGCGCTTCCTGCCGGGCGACCCCTTCCACCGCCGGTTCAGGACGGTCACCTGGGTGCCCACCCCCCAGCTTCCGCAGTTCACCCACCACGGCTTCCTGGAGACGCCCGCCGTCCGCGCCTGGGTCAGGGAACGGCTGGGGGTGGGCTGAGCCGAAAGGGGGGAGAAGGCTGGGGGCGACGCGATTTCGCCCCCAGCTCATGCCGGATGGAAGAGCGCGGCCTTACTGGGCCCCGACCCGGACCCCGGCGTCGCCCAGCTTCTGCTGCCAGCGGACGAGTTCGGCGGCCTCGCTCGCGGGCGTGACCTTGCCCAGCGACACGTTGTTCGCGCAGGTCGTGCCCCGGTAGCCGCAGTGGGGCAGCCACATCGGGTTGGTGCTGGTCTTGCCGTCCGCGCCCACTTTCGTCCAGCCGCTCACGTTGTCGCGCAGCGAGTTGCCCGCAAAGGTCGCCGGGGCCAGGTTGCCCGCCCCATATATGTCCCACACGTAGATGCCCACGTTCTGCGCGGGAAGCCGGCTGCCATCGGGAAGCCGCCCGCTCCCCACCACCCGGTTACGGTACGCCTCAATCCCCACGCCCCCGGCAATCGCCAGGCCGTAGTTCGTCGTGCCCACAATCTGGTTGTCGTAGGCCCGCACGTACCCGTTCCCCCGGGGATCGGTGACCTTGGCGTCCCCCAACATGATGCCGCCGCCCGAGTACACCTTGCTCGTGGGGTCGGCGGGGTAGGCCCCCTGGATGTAGTTGTCGTGGATCAGGATGGGCTTGTCCGGCGTGCCGGAGGAGGCGTACAGGTTGATGTTGTCCTCTACGGCCGACTGCCCGGGCTCGTTGATGACCTGGTTCCAGGCGATTTCCGCATTCGCAATCCCCTGCACGGCGTTGAACTGGATCGCCTGCATGATGTTCGTCTGGCCGTTGTACCCGCCCCGGCCATCGCTCTGGCGCCCGTCGATATTCCTGAAGGTGTTGCGCAGGATGCGGATGCCCTGATCCCCGGTCCCCTTAAAGCTGCGGACATAGATGCCGCCGCCCGAGAAGGTGGAGTTCTCCACCCGCAGGTTGCGAATGTTCTCGCCCGCCACCACCCGCGTCGCGCTTCTCCCGGCTTGGCCAGGTGTCCGGGCCTCGCCCCGCACGTTCCGCACGGTGAGGTCGTAGTCCCAGCCGGTGATGAGCCGGCCCCCGCCCCGCAGGCGGCTGTTCTCGATGATCACGGGCTCGGAGGTCTGGATCGTGATCACCGGAGTCGTGTCCAGGCTCTCCCAATTGCCGGAGTAGGTGCCGCCCTTCGTGATCACCAGGGGGCCGGAGAAGACGGGCTCGCCGCCCGCCGGGGCGCTGACGGGCGCCGCGCTCGGGGCCGCCGCGCAGCCCAGCAGGCTGGGACTCGCCCAGTCGGCGTGGTCCGAACTGACCCCGTCACCTGCGTCCGTCACGACGAGCCGCAGTTCCCTCCTGCCGCTCACGTTCACGCTCAGCGCCCGCGCGCCGTCGCTGCCGCGCAGCACGCCGGAGTCGTACAGCTTCACGCCGTCGGCGTAGACCTGGAACACCACGCTGCCCCTGGAACTCACCTCGTCGTCCACCCCCACCGCCGAGGTGAAGGTGGAGCAGCGCCCACCCAGATCGAAGGTCAGGCTGGACGAGGCGTGGACCCCGAGGCCCCGGGCGTACGTCCGGCCACCGATGGTGAGGGCGCGGCCGTCCCCGGCGGCCTTCTCGCCGTTGCTGAGGTTGCGCTCCACCGGCCCCCAGCCGTTGGTCACGCTGACAAAGGGCTCCAGGCTCAGGTCGCTGCCCGCGCCGAGTTGCAGGGCCTCCAGCTCGGCGTCGTCGGGGGCTGCCGCGTCCGCGCTCGTTACGGGCTGCTCGGCGGCCACCTCGGGCGCGGGGCTCTGACTTCCGCAGGCGGCCAGCCCCAGCGTCAGGGCCAGCAGAGCGCCCACCATCCCGGCGCGACGGCGTTTTGTAAGAACCTGAACCATATGCTCCTCCCACCCCGCCTGCCTCCTGGGCAGCGAGTTATTGACAGATCTTAAGAAGACGTGTGAGCCGTGTGATGGCGGCTTTAAGCCCGCCTCATCCTTCCTTTAATCTAGGGAAGGTGCCTGAATTGGGCTGTGTGGTTTGCCGCACGGTGGGGGTGGGGGGTGCGACTTGCAAATTTGTCACTCTGCCACACAGAAAACCCGTCCGCGGCGGGAGTCGGGTCCTCAGGGGGCCTCCTGGCAGAACGGGGGTTAGCGGCGGGCCACAGCGCAGGCGGCCCCGGCACAACGGCCGGACCTTCATGAGATTTAACTAAATGTAAAAAATCTCACATAGAGTCAAGATGAGCTGGACCCACTCTCCCTGCTCCGCCCTTTCAGGACAGTTCCTCGCCGTGGGTCCGGGAGGACCGATGAAGAACCATTCGGCAGGCGACTTCTTGCTCTCCAGCAGCGTTTTCCTTCTGTTGACCGCCTGCAGCCAGTCCAGCCCGCCCGCGGCGTCTGACCCCTATGCGAATGGCGCCAGCTACTCCTGGGCGTACACGGCCCCGGCTGGTCGGCTCTCCGCGCTCAGCCTCACCCCCGGCGAGAACAACCTCTACTTCGAGCCCATCCTCGCCGCCCGGAACGGTTGGGGTCCCATCGAGATCGACCGCTCCAACGGTGAGCAGGCCCCCGGGGATGGCCGCCCCCTCACCCTGAACGGCAAGACTTACGCCCGGGGCTTCGGCACCCACGCGGGCAGCGAGTTGCGCTACAGCCTCAGGGGGACAGGAGCGGTCTGCACCCGCTTCACCGCCGACATCGGGGTGGACGACGAGGTGGGCAACCGGGGCAGTGTGGTGTTTCAGGTGTATCTGGACGGCGTCAAGGCCTACGACTCGGGGACGATAACGGGGGCAAGTGCGACGAGGCAGGTGAACCTGGACATTCGCAACCGGCAGGAGTTGCGCCTGGTGGTGACGGACGCGGGCAATGGCAAGAGCAGTGACCACGCCGACTGGGCCGTTCCGAAAGTCTTCTGCGAGCGTCCCGCCTCCGGGAGGCTCGACACCACCTTCGGCAGCAGCGGGCGCGCCGACGTGGGCGGCAGCGACGCGGTGCTGGAGCCGGGCGGCGCCGTGCTGATCTCGGACACGGCGGGGGGCGACTTCGTCCTGAAGCGCCTGGCGGCGGACGGCACGGTGCGGCAGGTGACCACCGACTTCGGCGGGCCGGACGCGGCGTACGCCATCGCGCGGCAACCCGACGGCAAGGTCGTGGTGGTCGGGCAGAGCGGCAACAACTTCGCCGCCGCCCGCTACAACCCCGACCTGACGCTGGACACGGGCTTCGGAACGGGCGGCAAGGTCATCACCGACCTGGGCAGCCTGGGACTGGAGGCCGCCTACGCGGTGGCGGTCCAGGGGGACGGGAGGATCGTGGCGGCGGGAACGACGGTTCAGCCCGTGCCGGAGGGCACGCCTTCCTCCAACGACCTGGCCGTGGTGCGGTACAACGCGAACGGCACGCTCGACTCGACCTTCGGCACGGGCGGCGTGGTGGTCCAGCGCTTCGATCCGCCCTCCGACTACAGCGTGGACGAGGCGCGCGCGGTGGCCGTGCAGCCGGACGGCAGGATTGTGATCGCGGGCAAGGCGGACGCCTCGGGCGGGGGGCGAAGCCGACTCCTCATGCGCCTGAACGCGAACGGGGCCCCGGACACCACCTTCGCCGGGAGCGGACTTATCCGGGGCGACATCTACTCCATCTTCAACGACGTGGCGCTGGAACCGGACGGCGACATCGTCGTTGTGGGGTACGAGGGGCGCTACTTCGGGAACGGCGTGGTGCAGCGTTATGGCCCTGGCGGCGCGCTCCAGGACGAGACGCAGCTTCAGTTCACCGCCGACCTGTTCGGCAACCAGAATGTGCTGAGTGACGTGCTGGTCCAGCCGGACGGCAAGATTCTGGTCGGCGGCGCCGCGTACACCCCCCCGGCCAATGGCGGGACGGGGCTGAACGAGTACGCGTTCGCGCGGCTGAATTCCAGCCTGAGCCTGGACACGAGCTTCGGGACCGGCGGCAAAGTCCTCACCGGTCTGGGCGTGGCCCTCCTGCCGAGCGGGGGCGAGGAGACGCCGCTGGGCGCCCTCCTCCGGCAATCCGACGGCAAAATCGTGGTGGTCGCCACGCAAAGCGCGCGGTACTGGCCCTAATCCAGATCGAACAGCTCATACGAGTTCCGGTTGAACAGTTTCAAAACCGGTCCAACCCGAGCGGAACGAGCAGGAACGTTGAGGGTGGCCGGGACAGGAGTGATCGAAGCGGCACCGTCCCAATTCGAGAACGGATGGGACGGCAACCGTACCAGGGGCAGGGAAGGGCGAACGAGGTCGCCCCTGTTCGCCTTCTTCCTGTGAAGGAGTGGCCCTGTCCCGGGAAAGACTGTGAGGACCCGGGCACAGCATCCAGACCGGGCGCGGGGATGTGGGGAGACCAAAGTTTTCCACTGGATTGAGCTTGGGGACGTGTGAGCAGTATCACTGTGCGGACAGCAGCCTGGGGCTGGACGACGAGCCCGTCCGCCATCCGAGGCTCCCGCCGCACGCCAGGAGGAACGATGCCAAGAAGGGGAAGTTCAGGACCATCCACCCCCACCCGCAGGTTGCCAGAGTGGCCGACGTGAGGACGCCTATCAGCCCGCGCGTCTCGGTGCTGATGCCCACGTTCCGGCAGGCCCCGTTCCTGCCCCGCGCCGCCCAGAGCCTGCTCGCCCAGTCCCTGACGGAATGGGAGCTGATCGTGGTGGACGACGGCTCGCCCGACGAGACGGCCAAGGCCGTGGAGCCGTACCTCGCCGACCCCCGCATCACCCTCCACCGCCTGGAGCGCAACGTTGGGCTGGGCGCGGCCCTCAACCACGCCCTCTCCCACGCCCGGGCGCCACTGGTGGCCTATCTGCCCTCGGACGACGTGTACTACCGCGACCATCTGGAGGACTTGGCGGCGGCTCTGGGGGCGCATCCCGGGGCAACACTGGCGTACTCGGGTGTGCGGCACCACTACAACCGGACGGCGGCGGGGCGGGTGGACGGCGAGCCCCTGCAACTCGTGCAGGTCATGCACCGCCGCACGGGGGAGCGCTGGCTGGAGCGGGATGAGCTGACCACCGACGACCTGGACCGGATGTACTGGGGACGGCTCGCGGCGCACGGAACGGCGGTGAGCACCGGGCGGGTGACCTGCGAGTGGGTAAACCACCCCCATCAGCGGCACAAGATCATGCGGGAACCGGAGGGCGGGATCAACACCTACCGGGCGTACTACGGGGCGCGAGAGCCGTTGCGCTTTCAATCCACCGTGGGGCACCTCACCGACGAGCCCCTGCGCTTTCGCCCGTACCGCGAGCGCCCGCCCACGCCGCCCGCCCCGGACGGCCTGAAAATCCTCCTCGTGGGCGAACTCGCCTACAACCCGGAGCGGGTGCTGGCGTTGACCGAGCGCGGGCACCGGCTGTACGGCCTGTGGATGGACCGGCCCCACTGGTACAACTGGGTGGGTCCCCTCCCCTTCGGGCACGTGCAGGACATCCCCCGCGAGAATTGGCGGGCGGCGGTGCGGGAGATCAAGCCGGACGTAATCTACGGCCTGCTGAACTGGCAGGCGGTGCCCTTCGCGCACCATGTCCTGACTGAGAATCCGGGCGTGCCCTTCGTGTGGCACTTCAAGGAGGGTCCCTTCATCTGCCTGGAGAGGGGCACCTGGCGGGAACTCGTCGAGCTGTACGCGCGGGCCGACGGGCGCATCTATTGCAGCCCGGAGATGCGCGACTGGTTCGGCACGCTGGCCCCGGAACTCGCCACGGGCCGTCCCACCCTGGTCCTCGACGGGGACCTCCCCAAGCGCGAGAGCGTGCGGGGCGAGCGCTCCCCGAAGCTCTCGGACCGGGACGGTGAGCTTCACACGGTCGTGCCGGGCCGCCCCATCGGGCTGCACTCGGAGACGGTGGCGGACCTCGCCGCGCAGGGCATTCACCTGCACTTCTACGGCGAGTACACGCACGGGCAGTGGCGGGAGTGGATCGAGCGGACGCGGTCGCTCGCGGGTCGTTTCCTGCACCTGCACCCCAACGTCAGCCAGGAGGACTGGGTGCGTGAGTTCTCGCGGTACGACGCGGGCTGGCTGCACTTCTTCCGCAGCGGGAACGGCGGTGAACTGCGGCGCTCGAACTGGGACGACCTGAACATCCCGGCCCGGATGGCGACCCTCGCGGCGGCGGGCCTGCCCATGCTCCAGGGAGACAACACCGGGCACGCCGTTGCCACGCAGACCCTCGCGCGGGAGCTGGACCTGGGCTACTTCTTCCGGGACATGGGGGACCTGGGCGCCCAGCTCCAGGACCGCGAAAGGCTCCACCGCCTGGGTGAGCACGTCTGGGCGATCCGGGACGAGTTCACCTTCGACCACCACGTAGGCCGCCTGATCGCCTTCTTCCGCGAGGTGATCGGGCAACGGCCGACCCGGGCGGAGGCGACGCTGCACCTGCCCGGCTGACCTCTCCCCTCCCCTCTTCAAGGAGTTTCCATGACGACGATCCTCACCATGAACGTAATGAGCTATGCCGAGAAGCACGGGGCGTGGTCCGAGCGGCAAAAACTGATTGAACGCGCGATCAACGATGCCCAACCCGATATCGTGGCCCTGCAAGCCGTATCGCTGGACCCGGGGCGGCACCCCAGCGACCAGGCCACGCAACTCGCCGCCAACCTGGAGGGTTACCAGGCCGTCTTCGTGCCCGCCACCACGTACCCAGACGGGCGGCAGGACGGGCTCGCGTTCCTGTCGAGGGGCCGCCTGCCCGACGTCCAGCCCTTTCCCCTCAGCCTGCGCCCCGGTTTACAGGACACGGGCCGCCGAATCCTCCTGCATGGCCGTTTCGAGACGCCCCAGGGACCGCTGGATGTCTTTAACGCCCACTTCTCCTGGGTAGCCGAGCAGCAGGAGGACAACGTGCAGGAGGCGCTGTCGGTGCTGGAGGGGAACGCGGGCAACGCCGCCGTCCTGGTGGGCGACTTCAACATGCAGCCGGGCAACCCGTACCTGGGGCGGCTGCGCGAGGCGGAATGGGTGGACGCCTGGACCCTGCTGCACCCCGGCGAGGAGGGCTTCACCTTCGTGGAGGCCAGCGAGCCCAGCATCCGCATCGACTACATCTGGACACGCGGCGTGCGGGCACGGGAGATCAGCGTCGTGCTGGCGGGGAACGACGGACCGCTGCGCGCCTCCGACCACGCGGGCCTGCTGGCGACGGTGGAGCGCGTCTAAGGTGGACTTCGGCTTCATCTTCGACATGGACGGCGTGATCGCCGACACCGTGGAACCGCACTACCGCTCGTGGGAGCGGCTGGCGCGGGAGGAAGGCCACCCCTTCTCGCGGGAGGCGAACGAGGCGCTGCTGGGCCGCACCCGCGAGGAGGCCCTTGACCTGTGGCTGGCGGGTCGCCCCTGCCCCTCAGAACGGCGCGCGGACCTGTTGCGGCGCAAGAACGCCTATTTCCTGGAGGCGCTCGCCGGGCTGGGGCCGGACGATCTGCTGCCCGGTGTGGGCGAGCTGCTGCACGAGGCGCGGGTACGCGGCGTCCGCCTGGGCCTCGCCTCGTCCAGCCGCAATGCGCGGCGGGTGTGCGATGGGCTCGGCGTGACGGCCCTCTTTGGCGCCTTCGCGGACGGGACCAGCGTGGTGAATCCCAAACCCGCGCCGGACGTGTTCCTGTGGGTGGCCGGGCGCCTGGGCCTCCACCCCGCCCGCTGCATCGTCTTTGAGGACGCGGAGGCGGGTGTGCGCGCGGCGCGGGCGGGGGGCTTCCGGGTCGTGGGCCTGGGCGGCCCCGCGAGGGTGGGGGCGGCGCACCGGGTGCGGCCTGATTTGCGGGGGGCCACCGTGGACGAGTTCAAAGACTTGCTGGAGCCCCTCCCCGCCCTGTCCTAAGCTCTGTCTGGAGGTGAACCCTTGCCCGCCACCGACCTGCGCTACGAGCGCGTCACGCAACTGGTGAGTGCCCGCACCGCCGAACTGCTCGCGGCCCCGACCCTGGTGGTGAACCCCGAGGGCCGGGTGGTGGCCTCCAGCCGGGCCGAGTGGCAGGGCCTTCCCCTCTCGGCGCTGGAGCCGCTGGACGGGGCGCTGCCCATCCCCTTCCGCTTCGGGGGGCAGGAGAGCCGGGTGCTGATCCTGCCCGACGGGGGGGAACCGCTCTCGCCGCGGCTGGCGCGCGGGGTGGTCGACCTCGTGCTGGGGCAGGCGCTCGTGGTGGACCGGCTGCCGGGGCAGCAGGAGCTGAAAAACACCTTCATCCACGACCTGCTGCGCGGCCTCGTGCTCGACGAGGAGACGCTGCTGCGCCAGGCCCGCATCCTGGGGATGGACCTGGGGCCGCCGCGCGCCGTCATCCTGATTGATGCCTCGGCGTACCTGCTGGGGCCGGGGCAGGACCCCGACCGTATCCAGCAGCGGGCGCAACTCGTGGTGGGCAGCGTGGTCAACTTCTTCCGGCTGCCCAACGACACGATCTGCGCCTATATCGGCGAGGGCGAGGTGGCGGTCCTGAAGGCCAGCGACACCAAGAACCTCAGCCTGTGGGCCGAGGACGGGGGCGGGGAGGCGCCCGCCAGTTCCTCCTGGGCGAACCTCGCGGCGCTCAAGCGGGCGGGGAACGCGCTGCTCGCTCACCTCCAGACCGACCTGGGCACGGCGCTGGAGATGGGCATCGGGCGGTATCACCGCGGCCCGGACGGGCTCTCGCGCTCCTACCAGGACGCCCGCGCGGCCCTCTCGCTGGGCAGCCGCCTGAGCGGGGAACGCCGGGCGCACACCCTCGACGTGCTGGGTGTGGCGGCCTTCGTGGGCCTGGCGGACGAGCCCACCAAGCTGGGATTGGCCCTGCACCTCCTCAGCCCCCTCGACCGCGAGCCGGAGTTGCTCGACACCCTCGAGGCCTTTTTCACCGAGGACTGCCATCCCCTGGCCGCCGCCCGCCGCCTGGGCCTGCACCGCAACACGCTGAACTACCGCCTGGACAAAATCACGTCGTTGACCGGGCTGAACCCCCGCACCTTCGACCAAGCGGTGCAAGTCCGGCTCGCCCTGCTGATTCGGCGGCTCCACAGTTGACAGGGAGCCCAGGGAATTTGTTTGTCCTCCTACAAAGGAGTCCAGTCCCTAACGCATCAAAGCCGCGCTATTAAAGAAAGCCTTAAAAGTTGATTTAACGACTCACATTTTCCTTCTGGCTGTAGAGAACGCACTTTCTGGCGTAACCCGTTTGACCTCTAGGGCAGATGCACAAATCCGTGGAACTCTCATGCTCCTCGTTGTGCATCTGCACCATGCATTGCCTAGGGCTCGTCCTTACGATGCGGTTCAGAGAGCAGTAGGGCTCACCCGACCCTGTTGGCGACCAAGGCCACTTGGAAAAGGGCGATGAAAGCCTCCTCTCTCCCCCACCGAATTTCGTTCAACCTTTCGCACATCCGCTTGATCCGCCCCCGGGCGGTGTCCTTCCCCTTTTCCCTTTCAGGGCAGCTTCCCCGCGGGCTGTCCACTGGAGACCTTTTGCCCGTGGCCGAACAATCCCGAAAACGAGTGGTCGTCTTCCGCGCCCTGCCGGGGCTGGGCGACCTGCTGTGCGTTGTCCCAGCGTTACGGGCCTTACGGGCGGGTGAGCCGGACGCGGAGATCACGCTGCTGGGCCTGCCGCAGGCCGCCGCCTTCGTGGCCCGCTTCCCGCACCTGATCGACCGGCTGCTGCCGTTTCCCGGCTTTCCGGGCTTGCCGGAGCAACCCGTGCGGAACCCGGAACTGCTCGCCTTCCTGGCCGGGGTGCAGGGGCAGTACGACCTCGCGCTGCAACTGCACGGCAACGGCCCGATCAGCAACATGGCCGTGGCCCTGCTGGGCGCCCGGCAGATGGCGGGGCGGTTCCTGCCCGGGCAGTGGTGCCCGGACCCCGGGTACTTCCTGCCCTCCGAGGACAACGCGCCGGAACCCCTGGTGTGGCTGCGGCTGATGGAGTTCCTGGGCTACCCCTCGCAGGGGGAGGCGCTGGAGTTTCCCATCCACGAGGAGGACCGGGCCGCGCTGCGTGCCCTGCCCGGTGCCGAGGTCCTGACCCCCGGGAGTTACGCCGTCCTTCACCCCGGGGCCAGCCGCGCCGAGCACCGCTGGATGCCGCAGCGCTTCGCCGCGGTGGGCGAGCGGCTGGCGGAGCGGCACCTGCGGGTGGTCCTCACCGGCACGGCGCAGGAGGCGGAGGTAACGGGGGCCGTGGGCGAGTTGCTCCGGGGACTGGGTGTGCCAGAAGTTCTCGACCTGACGGGGCAGACGAATCTGGGCACGCTGGCCGCCCTGCTCGCAGGGGCACGGCTGCTCGTGTGCAATGACACGGGTGTGTCCCACCTCGCGGCGGCCACCCGCACCCCCAGCGTGGTCGTGTTCCTCGGCGCCGACCCGGCCCGCTGGGCACCGCTGGACCGGGACCGCCACCGGATCGTGGTGGGCGACGACCTGGGCGCCGTGCTGGCCGAGATGGACGCCCAACTGGAACGGGAGCCGCACCTTGTCCGTTGAGGGGCGCTTCGGGGCGGGCCAGCGGGTGCTGCTCGCCTGCACGGGGAGCCTCGCCACCCTGCGCCCGGCACTGGAGGACTGCCGGGCCGCCTGGCCGGACGCGGGCCTGACCCTGCTCGTTCCGGCTGGCGAGCGGGAGAACGTGCCCACCTGGGCAGCGGACCTCCTGGCCCCCGAAACCCCCTGGACGCCGGACCTGATCGCGCGGCTCAGTGGATTTGACGCCGCCGTCATCCTGACCGCCCCCGGCGACTCGCCGCACGGGCTGGGCTACCTGTGCGCCCTGGCCGGAATTCCGCTGCGGGCCGGAGTGTCGGGGGAATTCGGCGGGCAGGCCCTCACCGACTGGGTGAAGCCGCGCGGCTCCCATCCGGCTGCGGACCTCCTCGCCCACCTGCTCTCCCCCCTTGAAAGGAGCTGAGATGCGACCCCTCCGAATCCTGACCTGGCACATTCACGGCAGCTACCTGTACTACCTCACCCAGGCGCCGCACGAGTTCTACCTCCCGGTCAAGCCGGGGCGGCCCGAGGGCTACGGCGGGCGCGCGGGCGACTTCCGCTGGGGCGACAACGTGCATGACGTTCCGGCACAGGAGGTGAGGAACCTCCAGTTCGACGCGGTGCTGTTCCAGTCGCGCCGCAACTACCTGGAA
Source organism: Deinococcus aerius (assembly GCF_002897375.1). Taxonomy (NCBI): domain Bacteria; kingdom Thermotogati; phylum Deinococcota; class Deinococci; order Deinococcales; family Deinococcaceae; genus Deinococcus; species Deinococcus aerius. The sequence goes on from NZ_BFAG01000021.1 coordinate 16,086, forward strand.
GACCAGTTCGAAATCCTCTCACCCGAGCAGCGGAGGCTCCCCCGCCTCTACCTGGAACACGACCCGCCGCGCGAGACGCCGACGGACACCCGGCACCCGGTGGACGACCCGGAGATGCTGCTGGTTCACGTGACGCCCTTTAACGACCTGATGTGGGACAGCGGGCGCACGCCGACGAGGGTGATCGAGCATGGCGTGACCGACCCGGGTATCCCGTGGACAGGTGAGAAGGCGCGGGGGCTGACGGTGGTGAACGGCCTGAAGTCGCGCGGTCGCCGCCTCGGCGCGGACGTGTTCGGGCGGGTGCGGGCGGAGGTGCCCCTCGATCTGGTGGGGATGCAGTCGGAGGAGATGGGCGGTCTGGGCGCCGTGCCGCTCGCGGACCTCCCCGCTTTCTCCGCTCCGTACCGCTTCTTCTTCAACCCGATCCGCTACACCAGCCTGGGCCTGGCCGTCTGCGAGGCGATGATGCTGGGGATGCCGGTCCTCGGCCTGGCGACGACCGAGATGGCGACCGCCGTGCAAAACGGCGTGAACGGGTACGTGGACACCGACGTGCGGCGGCTGACTGAGCGGATGCAGGGCTTGTTGGAGGACCCCGACGAGGCCCGGCGACTGAGCGTGGGCGCGCGGGAGGTGGCGCGCGAGCGCTTCTCCATCGAACGTTTCGCCCGCGACTGGGACGCGGCTTTCCGGGAAGTGGCGGGGCGGGGCGTCCTGGTGGGAGGCCGGGCATGAGGCGGGTCGCGCTGATCAGCGAACACGCCTCCCCGCTCGCCACCCTGGGGGGCACCGACGCGGGCGGGCAGAACGTCTATGTCGCTCAGGTCGCCCGGCACCTCGCCCGGCTGGGGTATGCGGTGGATGTCTTCACCCGCCGCGACGCCCCCCACCTTCCCGAGGTGCTGGAGTGGGTGCCCGGCGTGCGCGTGGTCCACGTCCCCGCGGGACCGGCGACCGTGCTGCCCAAGGAAGACCTGCTGCCCCTGATGGCGGATTTCACCCGTTTCATGGCGGACTTCATGACCCGGCACGGGCGGTACGACCTGCTGCACGCCAACTTCTGGATGTCGGGCCTGGTCGCCGCCGACCTCAAGCGGAGGCTGGGCGTGCCCTTCGTGATCACCTTCCACGCGCTGGGCAAGGTGCGGCGGCTCCACCAGGGCGAGGCGGACGGCTTCCCCGACCGGCGCTTCGCCATCGAGGAGCGCCTGGTGCGCGAGGCCGACCGGATCATCGCGGAATGCCCGCGCGACGAGGCGGACCTGTGTGGGTTGTACGCCGCCGATCCCGCCCGGATCGTGACCGTGCCCTGCGGCTTCGACCCCGCCGAGTTCAGCCCTGGGGATCGCCGCGAGGCCCGGGAGCGCCTGGGCCTGGACCCGGACGAGGCGCTGGTCCTGCAACTGGGCCGCATGGTGCCCCGCAAGGGCGTGGACGACGCCATCCGGGGCTTCGCGCGGGCGATCCGGCGGCTCGACATCCCCGCCCGCCTGCTCGTGGTGGGCGGCAACAGCCCGGACCCCGACCCGGCCCTGACTCCCGAGCTGGGCCGCCTGCGGGCGGTGGCGCGCGAGGAGGGCGTGGGGGACCGGGTGACCTTCACCGGCAGCCGCGGGCGCCGGGTCCTGCGCGACTACTACCGCGCGGCGGACGTGTTCGTCAGCACGCCCTGGTACGAGCCCTTCGGGATCACCCCGCTGGAGGCGATGGCCTGCGGCACGCCCGTGCTGGGCGCGCGGGTGGGAGGCATCCAGTCCACGGTGGTGGATGGCGTGACGGGCCTCCTCGTGCCGCCGCGCGACCCGGAGGCCCTGGGGGGGCGGCTGGCCGACCTGCTCGCGGACGCGCCGCTCAGGGAGCGCCTGGGCCAGGCAGCGCTGGAACGGGTCCGCACCCACTACACCTGGGAGGGCGTAACCTGGCAACTCGCGCAGGTCTACGGCGAGGTGGGCCGGGAGGTGGAGGCCGCGCCCGCCACCCTGCCCCGGACGGACTCCTCCGTCGACCGCGCCTTCCAGAACCTGATGAGCACCCTGGCCCGCTCACGGGCGGCGCTCGGGTCGCAGATCGAGGCGGCGGCGGAGGCGATCACGGCCTGCTTCGAGCGGGGGGGCAAGGTCCTCGTCTGCGGAAACGGGGGCAGCGCGGCCGACGCCCAGCACTTCGCCGCCGAACTCGTGGGGCGCTTCCTGATCGACGGGCGCCGGGGGCTGCCGGTGCTGGCCCTCACCGCCGACACGGCCATGCTCACCGCCTGGTCGAACGACGTGGGCTTTGGCGACGTGTTCGCCCGCCAGGTGCAGGCCTTCGGGCGCGAGGGGGACCTGCTGCTCGCCCTCAGCACGAGTGGCCGCTCGCCGAACGTCCTCGCCGCCCTTCAGGCTGCCCGCGAGCAGGGCCTCACCACCGTCGCCCTGCTGGGTGGCCGGGGTGGGGACGCGCTCGCCCTGACGGACCTGCCCCTGGTCGTGCCCAGCACCGACACGCCCCGTATTCAGGAGGTCCACATCCTCGCGCTGCACCTGATCTGCGAACTCGTCGAGGAGCGGGTTTCGGCGGCCCTTGCGGCTCCCGTTCGCCTCGGCCCTTCCACCACCCCGACCCCCCTCTCCGCCTCGCAAGGAGTGAACCTATGACTCCGTCCATCCCCCAGCCCCAGCCCCAGTCCGCCTTCAGCAATGCCCTCGCCGGTCAGGTCGCCCTCGTCACGGGGGGCGGCAGCGGGCTGGGCGCCGCGATCTGCCGCGTCCTCGCCGAGTCGGGTGCCCAGGTGATTGCCGCCGACATCCAACTCCCGCAGGCCGAGCGCCTGGCGAGTGAGCTGACCCAGGAGGGACACCAGGTGCGTGCGGTCAGCCTCGACGTGCGCGACGAACACGCGCTGGAAGCCATCGTCCGGCAACTGGAGGAGGAATACGGTCACCTCGACATCCTGATCAACAACGCGGGCACCGACGTGACGGTCGCCATCGAGGAGCTGAGCGTGGCGGACATCGACCGGGTCCTCGACGTGAACCTGCGCGGGCCGTTCCTGCTCTCCCGCGCCGTGCTGCCGCACATGGCGCGGCGGGGCCACGGCGCCATCGTGAACATCACCTCCACCGCCGCCAAGCGGGCCTGGGCGAACGCGACCGCCTACCATGCGAGCAAGTGGGGCCTGCTGGGCCTGAGCCACGCGCTGCACGTGGAGGCGCGGCCCCGGGGCGTGCGCGTGACCGCGATGGTCGTGGGCGGGATGCAGACGCCCTTCATCCTCGACCGCTTCCCCGGCACGCCGCTGGAGAACCTGCAAGACCCGCGCAATGTGGCCGAGGCCGTGCGCTACGTGCTCCTCCAGCCCGAGGGCACCGTGGTCCCCGAGATGACCGTCATCCCCATGCGCGAGACCTCCTGGCCGTGAGGGGCGCGATTTTCCTCGACAAGGACGGCACGCTGATCGAGGACGTGCCCTACAACGTGGACCCGGCGCTGATCCGGCTGATGCCGGGTGTGGGCGAGGTACTCAGGAGCTTGCAGGAGGCCGGATTCGCCCTCGTCGTCGTCACGAACCAGTCGGGGGTGGCGCGCGGCCTCTTCCCCGAGTCGGCGCTGGGAGGGGTGGAGGCGCGGCTGCGGGAGTTGCTGGCCGAGGATGGAGTGACCCTTGCGGGCTTCTACGCCTGTCCCCACCACCCGGAAGGCACGGTCGCCGGGTACGCCCAGGACTGCGACTGCCGTAAACCGGGGCCGGGCCTGCTGCGCCGCGCCGCCGGGGAGTTGAACCTCGACCTGGACGCCTCGTGGATGGTGGGCGACATCCTCAACGACATTGAGGCCGGGCGCCGGGCGGGGTGCCGGGCGGTGCTGCTCAATCTCGGCGGCGAGACCGAGTGGGTGCCGGGGCCGTACCGCACGCCGCACCACACGGTTCGAAGCTGGCCGGAGGTGGCGGCGGCGATCCTGACCGCCACACGGGAAGGGAGGGCCGATGCTCTCAGAACACCTTGACGAGTTCCGCGGGTTGCGGGTGGCCGTGATCGGCGAGGCGATGCTCGACAGCTACCTGTACGGCAGTGCCGACCGCCTCTGCCGCGAGGCCCCGGTCCCCATCGTGTCGCTGCACGGGCGGCACGATGTGCCGGGCGGGGGGGCGAACGCCGCGATGAACGTGCGCGCCCTGGGTGCCTCCGTCGAATTCCTGTCCGTGGTTGGCCTCGACGCCGAGGGGGACCGGCTGCTGCGCGGTCTGGAGGAGGCGGGCGTGGACACCTCCGGCGTGGTGCGGTCACCCACACGGGAAACGTTGGTCAAGCGCCGGGTGATGGCCGCCTCGCAGCTTCTGCTGCGGCTGGACCAGGGCACCGAGAGCGACCTGGCCGGGCCGGACGAGGACGCGCTGCTGGACCGTCTGCGCGCCGCCTTTCGCCGCGCGGACGCCGTCATCGTCTCCGACTACGGGTACGGCATCCTCACGCCGCGCGTGATCGCCGCCCTCGCCGGGGAGCAGGCCCGCTCGCCCCGCGTCCTGGTGTTGGACGCCAAGCGGCCCGAGCGTTACCGCGAGGTGGGCGTCACGGCGGTGAAACCCAACTACGGCGAGGCCCTGGCGATGCTGCGCGAGACCCCGCGCCACACCCGCGAGGACCGGCTGGCCCAGGTCGCCGCCTGGGAGGACGCCGTGCTGGAGAGGACCGGCGCCCGCATCGTGGCCGTCACCCTGGATGTGGAGGGCGCGCTGGTGTTCGAGCGGGGCCAGCCTCCCTACCGCACCTTCACGAGACCGAACTCGGGCGCGAACGCGACCGGGGCCGGGGACACCTTCGTGAGCGCGCTGGCCCTGGCGCTCGCTGCCGGAGCGGACACGCCCGCCGCCGCCGACCTCGCCTCTGCCGCCGCGACCATCGCGGTGGGGCGGGACGGCACCACCACCTGCACCGCCGCCGAGTTGCGCGACTTCCTGACGGCGGAGCGCAAGGTGCTGGACCGGGATGGACTCGTCACCCGGATCGCCGCACTCCGGGAAGGAGGCCGCCGGGTGGTCTTCACCAACGGCTGCTTCGACCTGCTGCACCGGGGGCACATCACCTACCTCAATCAGGCCAAGGCGCTGGGCGACGTACTCGTGGTCGGCCTGAACAGCGACGACAGCGTGCGCCGCCTCAAGGGTCCCAGCCGCCCCATCAACCCGACCGAGGACCGCGCGCAGGTCCTGGCCGCCCTGAGCTGCGTGGACCTGATCGTGCCCTTCGCCGAGGACACGCCCATCCGGCTGATCGAGGCCCTGCGCCCCGACGTGTACGTGAAGGGCGGCGACTACACCCGCGAGACCCTGCCGGAAGCGCCCCTGGTGGAGGCCCTGGGCGGCGAGGTGCGGCTCCTCCCCTACCTGGAGGACCGCTCCACCACCGGCATCATCGAGCGGGTCCGGCGGGCCTACGCGACGGGGACCTGAGATGACGAACTGGAGTTCGGCCCACAATATCCTCGCCGTCCGCCTGGACACCCTGGGCGACGTGCTGATGACGACCCCGGCCCTGCGGGCGCTGAAGGAGGGGCGCCCGGAGCGCCGCGTGACCCTCCTCACCTCGCCCCCCAGGGCCGCCGTCGCCCGACTCGTGCCCGAGATCGACGAGGTGATCGTCTACGAGGCGCCCTGGCTCAAGGCGACACCGCCGCGAGCGAGCAGCGCACCCGATTTCGAGCTCATCGGGTTGCTGCGCGAGAAGGACTTCGACGCCGCCGTCATCTTCACCGTCTACAGCCAGAATCCCCTTCCCTCGGCCCTGCTGTGTTTCCTGGCCGACATTCCGCTGCGGCTGGCCCACTGCCGGGAGAACCCCTACGGGCTCCTGACCGACTGGGTGCGCGAGCCCGAGCCGGAAGGAGGCATCCGCCACGAGGTGCGGCGGCAACTCGATCTGGTGGCAGGGGTGGGGGCGGTGACCTCCGACGAGCGGCTGTCGTTGAGCTTTTCACCGGAAGCGGCGGGGCGGGTGGACGAATGGCTGTCTGGGTTGGGATTGGACACCTCCCGCTCCTGGGCCGTCATCCACCCCGGCGCGACTGCCCCTTCCCGCCGTTATCCGCCCGAACAGTTCGCGCAGGTGGCCCGGCTCCTCTCCGCGCAGGGCCTCACCCTGCTGTTCACGGGGAGTGGCGGGGAAAAGGCCCTGCTGGAGGACATCCGGCAGATGGCGGGCGGTGTGGGACACCTGATGTCCCAGGACCTGGAACTGGAGGAACTGGCCGCCCTGATCGCCCGCGCGCCGCTTCTGATCTCGAACAACACGGGTCCGGCCCATATGGCGGCGGCCCTGGGCACTCCCGTGGTGGACCTCTACGCCCTCACCAACCCGCAGCACACCCCGTGGGCGGTGCCCTCGCGCGTCCTCTCCCACGACGTGCCGTGCCGCTGGTGCTACAGCTCGGTCTGCCGGGAGGGGCACCACCTCTGCCTGCGGGGTGTGGCGCCGGAAGAAGTCGTCGCGGCGGCCCTCGAACTGCTGGCCCCCGTCCCGCTGGAGTGTGCCCTGTGACAGCCCTCGACATCCTGATTCCGACCTATGGCCGTCCCGGCGCCCTTCCGGTGACGCTGACCAGCCTGGCCGCGCAGACGGCCCAGCCGTTCCGGGTGGTGATCTCCGACCAGGGGGAACAGCCCGTCACCGAGCGGGCGGAGGTCCGCACCGCCATCCGCGTTCTGGAGCTGCACGGCTGCGAGGTGGAAGTCCACCGTCACCTGCCCCGGCGCGGCATGGCCGAGCAGCGGCAGTTCCTGCTGGACCAGGGCCGCGCCCCGCTCGTGCTGTTCCTGGACGACGACCTGATCCTGGAACCGTGGGCCGTGGCGCAGATGGTCGGCGTGATCGAGCGGGAACGCTGCGGCTTTGTCGGCAGCGCCGTGCTGGGCCTGAGCTACCGGGAGGACGTGCGGCCGTGGCAGCAGGCGGTCGAGTTCTGGGAGGGGCCGGTAACCCCGGAGGTCGTGCGGCCCGGCACGGCGGCCTGGGAGCGGTACATGCTGCACAACGCGGCCAACCTCCTCCACGTGCAGCGCCAGTTCGCCCCCACCCCCGAGCAGACCCGCGTGTACAAGGTGGCCTGGGTGGGGGGCTGCGTCCTGTACGACCGGGCCTGTCTGGAGGCGGTGGGCGGCTTCGGCTTCTGGCCCGAACTGCCGGATGAGCACGCGGGCGAGGACGTGCTGGCCCAGCAGCGGGTGATGGCCCGCTTCGGCGGCTGCGCGGTGATGCCCTCCGGCGTGTACCACCTCGAACTGCCCACGACGATCCCCAACCGCGAGGTGGACGCGCCCAGGGTGCTGGACCTGTGAACGGCGACTGGGCGAACGTCCGAAACCTCCTCGTGATGCGCCTGGACAACATCGGCGACGTGGTGATGACGGGACCGGCGTTGCGGGCGCTGAAGGAGGCTCTGCCCGGCGTCCGCCTGACCCTGATGGTGAGCCCGGCGGGGGCCAACGCCGCGCCGCTCCTCCCCTGGGTGGACGACGTGATCGTGTGGCGGGCGATGTGGCAGCAACTGGGGGGCGGAACGTTCGACCCGGCGCGGGAGGCGGAACTGATCGGACTGCTGCGGGAGCGGAACTTCGACGCCGCCGTTCTGCTCACCTCCTTCAGCCAGACGCCGCACCCCGCCGCCCTCGCCTGCCTGCTCGCCGGAATTCCCCTGCGTCTGGGCGAGTCGAAGGAACGTGCCCCCGGCCTCCTCACGCATGAACCCCTCTCCCCCACCCCGGAGGCCGAACACCAGGTCGAGCGCAACCTGCGTCTGCTGGAGGCGGTAGGGCTTCCGGTGCGGGACCGGGCGCTGGAGGTTTACGTTTCGGATCAAGCCCGGCAACAGGCGGCGGCTCTCGTCCCCTACCCGTACCTGCTCCTCAACCCCTTCGCCAGTTGCTCCGCACGGACCTACCCCCCCGAGCGGGCCGCCCGTGCCGCCCGGCTCATCGCGGAACAGACGGGGCTGAGGGTGGCCGTGACGGGGGTGGAGAAGGACCGCGAACGCAGCCGGGACCTGCTGGCCGAACTCGGTCCGGTGGGCGTGGACCTGCTGGGCCGAACGGACCTCCCCACCTTCGCCGCCCTGATCGACGGGGCGCGGCTGGTGCTGACGAACAACACCTCTGCCCTGCACCTCGGCGACGCGGTGCGGACGCCGCTGCTCGTCACGTACTCGGGCACGGAGTACGAGTCGCAGTGGCGGCCCCGGAGCACGTCCGCCCTCCTGCTGCGCCGCCCCACGCCCTGCCATCCCTGCTACGCCTTCCAGTGCCCCTTCAACCTGGAGTGCCTAGATATTTCCCCCGAGGAGGTGGCGCGGGCGGGGCTGGAGTTGCTGGGCAGGGTTGGGACCAGTCATGAGGCAGTGGCCGTGAGCGGGTGAGGGAGCCCACGAAGATTCAAGGGGCATTCTCTTCGGGAAGGTGGCGAACGTCGTGTCGGCCTCCCCCACTCGGGCGATAGGCTGCGGGAGAGGCGCCCCCGCCCGGGCGCAGGAGGACCGATGAAGCTGCGTACCCTGATCCACCTCGCCACCCGCCCCGACCCGTCCGAACCGGAGGATGACCGTCCCCGGGGTGTTCGCGCCGCCGCCCGCCGCGCTGCCGAAACCGTGCTGCAAGCGCCCCAGGTTCAGGACCGGGCGGCCAGCCTGAAGGAACGCGCCCAGGAGTTGCGTGCCGCCGCCCGCAGCCGCGCCGACCAGCACCTGGAAGGGCTGATCGAGAGCGCGGCTGCCCGGCGCGGCGAGTCCACCCCCTCCGAGGTGGCCGCCCTCCTCGCGCGGCGGCGGCGCGAGCGGGAAGAGCAGGCGGCGCGGCTGCGGGCCAGGCAGGCTCTCCTCGCCCTCGCCGAGGGGCCGGAGCAGCGCCGGGTGCTGACCCTGGTGGCGCAGTCCACTCCCTGGGCGGGCGGCACCGAGCCCGAGGTGCGGTACACGGCGCTGCTCGACCGCCTGGCCCCCTCCGGCAGCGCCGAGGCGGAGATGGGCATTCACCGCGCCCTCTGGACCCTGGCCGAACGCCGCGTGCTGGCCGTGTCGCCCCACGGGGTGGTCACCGCCTGCCCACTAACCGAGCAGGCGAACTGATTCGTGGCAAGTCCAGCCCCACAACTTCCCCTGCCGGGGCTGGACTTGCGTTGAAAGCAGAGGAAGGCGGCTGGTCAGCCTCCTCTCCCCTACCAACGCTTCGACGGCGGTTCGCACGGAACGGAGCTGAGCCCGGGGGCAACCACATCCTTGCCCCGCTCAAGGCAACTTGGGGCGACGAACATCAGGGCAAGGTGGCGAGGAACTCTGCAAGCAGCGCGCGGAACGCCACCGGGTCCTCCTGCGGGAAGCCGTGCCCGCGCCCCTCCAGCACCGTGGCCCTGGTGCCCAGCAGTTCGGCCTGGGCCTGCACCATATCGGGCGTGATGAGGGTGTCGAGGGCTCCACTCATGACCAGGACAGGCACCCCAGCGAGGCGCGCGGCGTCCACCCCCCATCCGGCGAGGGCGCGGGCGTTGCCGCTGTAGTGCGTGTCCGACATCCGCCCGGCATCCTCCACCAAACGGGAGAAGTTCGCCGGTCGGGCGGAGGGGAACAGCGCGCCCAGACTCATCTCGCGCAGCCCCTGATTGCCGCGCAGCAGTTCCAGGACCGGGTAATTTTCTTCTGGTGTGATCAAGCCTGAAAGGGGCGCACTTGCCGCCAAGATCAGCCCGGAGACTCGCCCTGGGTCCCGGGCGACGAATTCCAACGCCACCGCTCCGCCCAGGCTGTGGCCGAGGAGCGCGGGCCGCGTAACGCCCTGCTCGTCCAGCCATTGCCCGAGCCAATCCGCATAGGCGGCGATGCTCACCTCTCCGTCGTGCGGCGTGCCTGCGAACCCGGGGAGGTCGGGGGCCAGGACACGCCAGCCCGTCGGCGGATCGGCGAGGAGGTCAGCCCACCAAGCGCTCGACGCGAAGTTGCCGTGCAGGGCGACCAGGGTGCGCTCAGGCATGAGTCGCCTCCCCGCTCAGGAGGGGATCGGGCGGAGGGGGCACGGCGGGCAGCGTGTCGTCCAGCAGGGCACGCAACGTTCCCGCGAAGGGCGCCGTGTGGGTCACACAGGCGAGGTGCCCCTGTTCGGAGTGGAACTCCAGGTGCGTGTGCGCCACGCCCGCCGCCCGGCTGGCCCCGGCGAAGGCGCGCATCTCGGCCGACGGAAAGAACTGATCCCCGCGGATATTCACGGTGAGCAGGCGCAGCCCCGCGTCCCGCCAGCGGGCGAACAGCTCGGCGCGCGGAGCCACGGCGGAGAGGTCGTGCGTCTCCACCACCCGCGCGAGGTCGAGGATGTGGGCCAGGCTGGCCGTCGCCGCGCGGGAGCGCAGATAGCCCTCGAAATCCGCGTCACGGAAGGTCCGCTCCAGCCCGTCCGCGCCCATCCCGAAAAAGGAGATCAGGCGCAGCGCCCCTTCGAGTCCCCCGGTCGGCGCCACGCCCCGCAACAGGGAACCGAATGCCCCGCGCAGCACCGGCCCCGCGCAGGGACTCGTGGCGACCGCCGCCACGCGCGGTGCCAGCTCGGGCGTTCTGGCCGCCCACTGGAGGGCCTGCATTCCCCCCAGGCTGGGGCCGATCACGGCGTGCCACCTCTGCGCCCCCAGGTGCCGCAGCAGCGCGAGTTGCAGCGCGTGCAGGTCGGCGAAGTCCCAGGCGGGAAAGCGGCCTCCCCACGGCTGGCCGTCCGGGTGCGGGGTGTCCGGCCCGGTCGTGACCACCCCTGGATCACGGGCCTGCACGTTCGACAGCGTGTTCATCGCCACCACGAGAAAGCGGTCCGTGTCCACCGCCCGTCCAGGGCCGATCAGGGCGGCCCACCAGCCCGGCGTGCCGTCCGCCCCTACGCCCGCCGCCTGGGCCGTGCCGGTGTAGTAGTGGCACACGAGCACGGCGTTGTCCCGCGCCTCGCTCAGCCGTCCCCAGGTTCGGACGCCCAGCCGGACCGGCACCGGCACCCCGGCCAGCGTGACGTTCACCTCCAACGTGAAGGCGTCCGGCGGCCCCCCGCCCGCTTCTTTGGTCTGTCGCATCCTCCCGAGGGTAGGCGGCGGGCGTTACGGGGTGGTCACAGATGGGCCGCTGCTTCCCGCTGTAACGCGCCTGTGACGCCCCTGCCCTACACTCTCCTCGAACATGAAAAAGATGCTTCTGACGGGCGTTCTGCTCGCGCTTTCCGGCGCGGGCGCGGTGAAGGTGGGCGTGCTGCTTCCCCTCTCGGGGCCGAGCAGCGTCTCCGGGCAGGCGGCCAGGAACGGCTACCTGCTCGCGCTGGACGAGATCAACAAGGCGGGCGGCGTGCTGGGCAAGCCTCTGGAACTGGAGATCGCCGACGACGGTTCCGCCCCGGCCAAGGCCGTCCCCGAGTTCGTCAAGCTCGTGACCGTGGACAAGGTGGACTTCATGGCGGGCGGCGTGAGCAGCGCCACCTCCATCGCCATCAGCGGTCCGGCCAAGCAGTACAACACCTTCATGGCGTGGATCGGCGCGGCGGCCGTGCCCGTCGAGGACGCCTTCGCGGACCACAAGTATTTCTTCCACTACCACCCCTGGTCGTACTACAACTTCGAGGCGATCCTGAGCTACTTCAAGACGCTCAAGACCCAGCGCAAGGCGAAGAACATCGCCATCGCCTACGAGGACGGTCCCTTCGGGAGCGCGGGCATCAACGACACCATTGCGGCCTTCAAGAAGGCGGGCTTCAACGTCGTCATGAGCGAGAAGTTCAAGACGGGCAGCGGCAACTTCGGCCCCATCATCAGCAAGGCCAAGGCCGCCAAGCCCGACATCTTCTACTGGGTGGGCTACGACACCGACGCCCTGCCTCTCGCCACCGAGATCAAGCAGCAGAACCTGAAGGTCGGTCTGGTGTACGGCACGCCGCCCTCCTGGCCGGTGGGCTTCGAGAAAAACCCGCTGTCCGAGAATATGGCGGGCCTGAGCCTGTGGCTGCCTTCCAGCCCGCAGGCCGAGAGCCGCAAGTTCGTCGCCGCCTACCGGAAGAAGTTCGGCAACGTGACCGAGGAATACTTCGCGCCGCTGGCGTACGTGAACCTCAAGACGCTCGCCGCCGCGATCAACAAGGCCGGAAGCACCGACAAGGACAAGGTGGCCGCCGCGCTGGCCGAGACGAACACGCCCACACCCTTCGGCCCGCTGACCTTCTCCAGGAGCAACAAGACGCAGTACCAGGGCTTCAAGGCCGGGAACTGGCTGCACTTCCAGTTCCAGGGCGACAGCCGCGTGCCGGTGTACCCCATCAAGTTCGCGCAGAAGCCGATGGTGTGGAACAAGTGAGCGGTCAGCGGGCAGATGGAGAGGACTCAGGCGAACGCTTCCCCTCCCCGCGTTTGTTCTGACGGCTGAAAGCTGACTGCTCTCCCCGGGCCGCCGACTCCCCACCAGGCGGCTCGTCTCCTCTTCAACGGAGCCTCCCCTATGGACCTCTTTTTCCAGACCCTCCTGAACGGCCTGCTGCAAAGCGGCATCTATGCGCTCGTCGCGTCAGGGCTCGCGCTGGCGGTGGGCGTGGTCGGGATCGTGAACTTCGCGCACGGCGAGTTCCTGATGATCGGCGCGTTCCTCGCCTGGGGCCTGAGCAGCTACCTGGGCGTCGATCCCCTCCTCTCGCTGCCGCTGGCCGCCGTCGCGGTGTTTGCGGTCGGGGCGCTGACGTACCGGGTGAGCATCCGGCACGTGCTGCTCGCGCCCGAACTCAACCAGATGCTCCTGACCTTCGGGCTGGGCATCCTGCTGCAAAACCTCGCGCTGATGCTGCTGGGCGGCAACACGCGCACCGTCACCACGAGTTACCAGGGGAGCAGCCTCAGCCTGGGAGAACTCTCCGTAGGCGGGCCTAAAGCCGTTGCCTTCGGCCTCGCGGTGGCGATCCTGGCCGGGCTGTACGGGGTGCTGTACCGCACCAACCTGGGGCGCCAGATGCGCGCGGTCGCGCAGAATCGCCGGGGCTCGCAGCTTATCGGCATCAATGTGGACCGGGTGTACCTCATCGCCTTCGGGGTGGCGTGTGCGCTGGCGGCGGTGGCGGGCGTGCTCGTCGCCGTGCTGCTCTTCGCGTCGCCCACCGTGGGGCTGGTGTTCGCCCTCAAGGCATTCGCCATCATCGTCATGGCGGGGCTGGGGAATCTCACGGGCGTCCTGTGGGCATCGGTAGTCCTCGGCGTGTCGGAGGCGCTGGTGCAGACCTACGTGCCGGGCGGCGGCGGGTGGAGCGACGCGGTGTTCTTCCTGCTGATCTTCGCCACGCTGGTCTTCCGCTCGTTCCGGGGGGCCAGGTGAGCCGCGTGATCGAGGCTGCCCGTCCCATCCGCCGCCGACCGGACTTCACGGGCCGCGCGCTCGTGCCGCTGGGCCTCTTCTTCCTGCTGGCGCTGGTTTTTCCCTTCCTGCCGTTTGGGGCAAGGGCCGAATACCTCCTTCAGATCGGCTTTTTCACGGTCGTGGCGGGCATCCTGGCCCTGTCGTGGGACATCCTGGCTCGCAGCGGGCAGGTCTCGCTCGCGCACGCGGCCTTCTACGGGCTGGGGGCCTACGGCTTCGCGCTGCTCGGCAAGGCGCTCCCCTGGTTCCTGGCGATGCCCCTCTCGGCCCTGCTCGCGGGCCTGGTCAGCCTGATCCTGGGCGCCGTGACCATGCGTCTGAGCGGGATGTACTTCGCCATCGCCACGCTCGCCTTCACCGAGGTCGTGCGGACGATCATCCAGAATCTGCCGGAGTCGGTGGCGGGAGGCGCGAACGGCCTCCTTGTCCCAGCATTGCTGGGCGGGAACGCCCGCGCGCAGTATTTCCTGGCGCTCGCCGTCCTGCTCCTCACCGCGCTGGTCAGCCTCGCCGTGCGTTTTACCCGGCTGCATCACGCTTTCGCCGCCATCCGGCAGGGCGAGGAGACAGCCCGCGTCCTCGGCGTCAGCATCGTGCGGTACAAGCTGCTGGCCTTCTTCATCTCCTCGTTCCTGGCGGCGCTGGGCGGGGTGCTGTTCGCCGGAAAGACCTTTTTCATCAATCCGCTGGACACCTTCAGCCTCGCCAACTCCATCGCGCCGCTGACCACCTCCATCTTCGGCGGGCTGTACACGACGCTCGGCCCGGTCCTGGGTGCGACGGTGCTGCGGGTGGCGGAGGAAGTCCTGCACAACTCGGTCAAGAACGGCTACCTCGTCGTGTACGGCCTGGTCCTGATGCTCTCGATCCTGTGGCTCCCGCGCGGGCTGATGGGGCTGTTCAAGCGGGGCAAGCACGGGGGGGACGTATGACGGCGCTCAGGGATCAGCCGTCAGCGGTCGGCCAGAAGGAGGTCGTGCTGCGGGCCGAGGGGTTGAGCAAGCGCTTCGGGGGCCTGCTCGCCGTGCAGAACGTGAGTTTCACCCAGTACGGCGGGGAAATCCTCGCGGTGATCGGGCCGAACGGGGCGGGCAAGACGACGCTGCTGAACCTGCTGTCGGGCGTGTACCGGCCCTCCTCGGGGCGGCTGCACCTCCTGGGCCGCGACGTGACGAACGACAGCATGGAGGCCCGCTGCCACGCCGGATTGGGCCGCGCCTTCCAGATCGTGCGGCCCTTTCCCGAGATGACGGTCCACGAGAACGTGACCGTCGGCGCCCTCTTCGGCAAACGGGGAATGCGGCTCCCCGAGGCGCGCGAGCGGGCCTACGACCTGCTGGAGCGCACGGGGCTCGCCGCGCACGCCGACAAGGCCGCGCACGAACTCACGCTCCTTCAGGACAAGCGGCTGGAGGTCGCCCGGGCGCTCGCCACCCAGCCCCGCGTCCTGCTGCTCGACGAGGTGATGGCCGGGCTGCGGCCCGCCGAGGCACAGGAGGCCGTCTCACTTGTCCGCAACGTGCGGGTCAGCGGCATCAGCGTCCTCTTTATCGAACACATCATGCCCGTGGTGCGCGACCTGGCCGACCGGGTGGTCGTGATGGACCAGGGCCAGGTGCTGGCCGAGGGCACCTACCGCGAGGTGACGGCGAACCCGCAGGTGGTCGCCGCGTACCTGGGGACCGAGGAAGGACTGCACGCATGACGCTGACTCAGACGAACCCAGTCTCCACCCGCACCCAGGGCCAGGAACTCGTGATCGAAAACCTCGCCGCCGGGTACGGCAAGGTGCAGGTGCTGTGGGGCGTGAGCCTGCGGGTCGCCCCCGGCGAGTTCGTCGCCGTGATCGGGGCGAACGGGGCGGGCAAGACGACCACCCTGCGCGCGGTGAGCGGGGTCGTGAGGCCGAGCGCGGGCCGCATCCTCCTGGGCGGACAGGACATCACCCGCGCCACGCCGAGCGGCATCGTCGGCCTGGGGCTGGGGCACGTCCCCGAGGGCCGCGAACTCTTCCCGCGCATGACCGTGCGCGAGAACCTGGAACTCGGGGCGGCGATGCGTCCTGAGGCGCGGGCCATGCAAGCGCAGACGCTCGAACACGTCTACGCGCTGTTTCCCCGCTTGAGTGAACGGCAGGGGCAGCTCGCGGGCACCCTCTCCGGCGGCGAGCAGCAGATGGTCGCGGTGGGCCGCGCGCTGATGGCCCGCCCCAGCGTCCTCGTGGTGGACGAGCCCTCGCTGGGCCTCTCGCCGCTGATGACCCAGACGGTGTTCGAGGCCCTGAAGGCCGTCAATCAGGAAGGCGTGAGCGTCCTGCTGGTCGAGCAGAACGTGGGCCTGAGCCTGAGGCTGGCCCACCGCGCCTACGTGCTCGAAAACGGGCAGGTGGTGAACGAGGGGACCGGGGCGGCGCTGCTGGCGGACCCGAAGGTCCGGGAGGCGTACCTGGCGCTGTAGGTTGTGGCTTTCTCAGGTACGAGCAAGAACACCAGTCCTCCCACCCGTGGGGAGGAGACGGCCGAAGAGCAGTGTAAGGAGCGCCCATGCGCCAGGTGATCGTGACCGAGTTCCTGACCCTCGACGGTGTGTACGAGGAGCCCACCCCGTGGCAGCGGGGCTACCAGAGCCCGGAAATAGGCCCGTTCAAGCGGGACGAACTCTTCGAGAGCAGCGCCCTCCTGCTGGGCCGCGTGACCTACCAGGACTTCGCCCGGTACTGGCCGACCGCCACCGGCACCGGGGAGTTCGGGGCACGGATGAACAGCCTGCCGAAGTTCGTCGCCACCACCACCCTGAGGTCCCTGGAGTGGAACGCCACCGTGCTTGAAGGGGATGTGGTCGCCGCGGTCCAGAAGCTGAAGCGGCAGGAGGGGGGAAAGCTCCTCGTCTACGGCAGCGGGGCCTTCGTCCAGACGCTCCTGCGGCATGGCCTGGTGGATGAACTGCGCCTGATGGTCCACCCGCTCGTCCTGGGAAGCGGCAAGCGCCTGTTCTCTGGGGGGGACCGGCTGCCGATGAACCTCGCGGCCTCGAAGAACCTGGGCGCGGGCGTGATGCTGTTGACCTACCAGCCCACGCCGGACACCTCACCTACCCCGGGTTGATCGCCGCCGGACGGAGAGGAATGCCTGGAGCCTCCCGTCGGCCTCTCGACGTTCCGCCCGCTTCCCCCCGCTCCTCACCGCGCCGTCCACCCCAGGTCGAGGTCGAGGACTGCCCCAGTCATGCCCCAGGCGGCGGGGCTGACCACATAGCTGGCGAGGGCGGCCACGTCCCCCGGGTCCAGGAGCCGCTTGATGGCGGCGGGTTCGAGCATCACCTTCTGCTCGACCTCCTGCTCGCTCAGGCCGCGGGTGCGCGCCTGGTCGGCGATCTGGTTTTCGACCAGGGGCGTTCGGACGTAACCGGGACAGATCGCATTCACCGTCAGGCCCTGCTCGCCCGCCTCCAGCGCGGCGGTGCGCGTCAGGCCGATCAGGCCATGCTTGGCGCTGATGTAGGCGCTCTTGAAGGGGCTGGCGACGTGCCCGTGGATGGAGGCGATGTTCACCACCCGGCCCTGCCCCGAGCGGGTGAGGTGCACCCAGGCGTACTTCGTGAGCAGGAAGGGCGCGGTCAGCATCACGTGGAGCATGGCGTCCCAGGTGTCCTCGGGGAAATCCTTGACCGGGTCGATGTGCTGGAAGCCCGCGTTGTTCACGAGCACGTCCAGCCCGCCCAGCGCGGCGACGGTCTCCCCCACCGCCCGCGGGCAGTCGGCGCGGCGGGACAGGTCGGCGGGGATAAAGGTCAGGCCGTGCGCGGAGGCGACCTCGCGCGCCTGGGGCCGGTCGAGGTCGAGGACGGCGACCCGCAGGCCGTCCCGCACAAGGCGCAGCGCGATGGCGAGGCCGATGCCGCTCGTGCCACCCGTCACGAGGGCGGCGCGGGTTTCGTTGGAGGTCATGGGGCAAGTCTAGGGTCGGGGCGTCACGGGGCCGTTGCAGGCGGGAGCCCGGGGCCGCTCAGCGGGCCGCCCCCCGCACCTCCCGCGCGATGATGTGCCGGTGACTGGGGTGGTTCTCGACCTTCCCGGTCATCACCGCGACCAGGTCGAGGTCCGGGAAGACCGCCAGGTACTGCCCGCCGTACCCGGTGGCGTACCACGCCTCGGCGCCCCCCTCGCGCGTCACCCACCACAGCAGGCCGTAGTCGGGGATGCCCTCCATCCACTCGTAGCCCCGCACATGTGGCCGCGTCGCCTCCTCCACCCAGGAGCGGGGCACGAGCGGCTGGCCCTCCCACCGCCCCCGTTGCAGGACGAGTTGCCCCAGCAGCAGCAGGGCTCGCGGCGTGAGGCGCAGGCCGCCGCTCGCCAGGGGTCTCCCCCGCGGGTCACGCGGCCACTCGGGCACGGGGATGCCCAGCGGGGTCAGCAGCGCCTCCTGCGCGAACTGCGCCAAATCACGGCCCACCGCGCCCGCCAGGGCGGCGCCCAGGACGTGAACCCCCGCGTTGGAATAGTGAAAGGTCATGCCCGGCTCGCAGACCAGGGGCTGGGCGAGGGCGAAGCGGACGGGATCGGGGCTCGCCATCCAGGCATCGTCGTAGGCGGAGTCAGTGAGTTCGGAGGGCAGGCCCGAGGTCATGGTGAGCAGGTGGCGCAGGGTCACCCGGGACCAGCGCGGGTCCTGAGCCGCGGCTTCACCCAGCAGGGGCAGGACGGGTTGTTCCGGGCCCTCCAGGAACCCGCGCGCCAGCGCGATCCCGGTCAGGAGGGAAACGAGGCTCTTGGCCACCGACTGCGTGTCCTGCGGCTCGCCCGCCTCTATGCCGTAATACCGCTCGAAGGCCAGGTGACCCCGCCGGGCCACGAGCAGGCTGGTGACGTGGGGCAGGTCCCGGGCGATCCGCCGGTGAGCGGCGTGCAGCCTGGCTGGGTCGAGGCCGACCGCCTCAGGAGCAGCGACGGGGAAGCTGGAGCGCACCCGGTCATCCTGCCAGAGCGTCCCAGGTGTCGCCGTGCGTGCTTTGGCCTATCCACAACCCCGTGGCAGGCAAACTCCGCTGATGCACGGGCGGCCCATTCACCACTCCTGGCCCGCCAGCGCCCGGTGCAGCGTCTCCGTCTCGGGCAGCGGGGTCAGCCCCAGCTCGGCCAGGGCGGCCCGCAGGGAGGCGTAGGTGCGGGCGGCGGCGGCGGGGTTGGCCCGGGCGTGGTGGGCGCGCATCAGCGCCCGGGCGGCGGGCTCGTGGGCGGGGTCGAGGGTCAGTGCCCGGTCTGCCAGCCGGGCGGCAAGGTCGGGCCGGGCGGCGTGCAGGGCGTGGTCGGCCTCCGACGCCAGGGCCTCGGGGAGGAGGGCGGCGTAACGTTGCGCCTCGCTCCGCACGGCCTCCAGGTCGCTGTCGGCCAACCCCGCGGGCAGGGCGAGCAGGGCCTCGGCGCGGCCCGGGGTGCCGGGAGGAGCCGACAGGTGGGCGCGCGCCCCGAACAGGTCGATCCCCAGGTCCGGCCCGGGCCGCAGGCGCAGCCAGTCGCCGCGTTCCAGGAAGGTGCCGCTCGTCACGCCCTCCTCCAGCACCTGCCCCAGCGCGTGCAGGGTCACCCGGAAGTTGCGCTCGCCCACCTGCGGGTCGGCATTCGGGAAGAGGGCCTCCTGGGCGGCCTCGCGCGCCAGCCCCCCCTCGTGGACGGCGAGCAGCGCGAGGAGGTCGCGGGCCCGGGCCCGGCCCCACTCGCGCGCCGCCTGCCCGCCGCGCGTCACGCTCACCCGGCCCAGCACCTGGACGCGCACGTCCACGCCGGGCACCTCGCCGGGGGTGGGCAGGCGCCCGTAGCCGAGGGCACGGGCGACCGGCAGCCACCCCGCCGCCGCGTCCGGCGTGTGAGCGGCCAGACGGGCGAGGAGTGCGGCCCGCGCGGCGCGTTCGGGAGCGGGGGAGAGCAGCGAGCGGCGGGCGAGGAGAAAGGGGAAGGCGCTCAGCGCCCGCGCGGCCCCGGGCGCGTCCTCCTCCTGCCCGGTCGCCGCGTAGAGGGCGAGGGCCGCCGCCGCCGTTCCGAAGGCGTCCCCGCAGGTGCCGAAGACTTCATGGGCCGCGCGCAGGCCGGGCAATGCCCCCGCCGGGTCGCCCCCGTGCAGCCGCCCCAGGGCCGCCGTAAGCCGGGTCAGCCCCATCACGTAGCGGTCGCCGCCCGCGCGGGCAAGGGCGCGGGCCTCCTGCCCGGCGGCGTCACCGGGCAGACCGGCCCGGGCGTCGAGGTACGCCAGCCCCAATCTGGGCTCGACCTGGAGCCGGGGCACCACGTCCTGCGCGAGGGCGAGCGACGCCTCGTAGGCCGCCCGGGCCTCGTCCCCGCGCCCGGCGGTCACCTCCGCGTGGCCCAGCCGGGCCAGGGCCAGCGAGCGCACGAAGCGGCTCTCCAGCCGTTCGCCCTCCGCGAGGCCCTCGCGGGCGCGGCGGGCCGCCTCTCCCGGCTGGCCGAGAACGGCGTGCAGGAAGCTGGCGAGGAGCAGGCCCTCCCGGTGGTTCTGCGCGGCCCGCGCTCCCCCCGCCTCGCCCCGGGCGGCGTCCAGGGAGAGTGCCAGCGCGTCCTGAAGCCGCCCCGAGCGCAGCGCGTAGCGTGCGCCCAGCGCCAGGTCAGGGTGCAGGGCGAGCGCCCGGGCGGGATCGCCCGCGTTGAGATAATTTTCCGCCCGCATTCGCTGGACTCTGGCCGCCTGGGCACCAGTCGCCAGGACCTCCGCCGTATCCAAGGGTTCCCAGGCCAGGTCCGGCTGAACCGTGTCGAGGGCCACCTGCGCCTCACCCAGGGCGCGGGCGAGGGGGCCCGCCCGCCCGTAGGCTTCCAGGGCCTCCGCGTACCGGGACGAGAGCCGCAGGGCGTCGCCCGCCAGGGCGTGCAGGGCGGGCGTCCAATCCCGCTCCGGCAGCGGGGCCAGGCTGCGCTCCACGAGCGTCACCCGGCCCTGATCGAGCCAGCGGCCCCCGTATTCCGCGAGGAGTTCGGCCGCCCGACCCGTGTTTCCCGCCTGAAGGTGGGCGGCGAGCGCCCGCCGGGGCCGCCCCGTCCGCTCGAAGTAGGCCGCGCCGCGGGCCGCGATTCCCCGCCCCTCGCCCGGCGCGAGCAGGCCGCGCAGGTGGGCGCGCAGCAGGGGGTGGGCGCGGTAGGTGTCCCCCGTGCGGGTCAGGAAGGTTCCGCCACTCGCCAGGGCGCCCAGGAGCGTCCCCGCCCGGGCCTCGTCCAGCACGCCCTCCAGCAGCTCGGGCGTGAGTTCCTCGAACACGCTGCTGCGCGTGAGCAGGGCCCGGAGGCCGGGGTCGAGTGGCCCCAGCACCTCCTGCGCGAGGTAGGCGAACAGCGTGCCGAGTTGCGGCTCCCCGCCGTCGAGGTTCCCCAGGGCCGCGAGCCGCACCCGGCCCTGCGCCGCCGCCTGGGCCAGGAAGCGCGCCGCGATGGGCCAGCCCTCCGTGACCGCGTGCGCGAGCCGCACCTCCGCGTCCCCCGCCGTCACCCCGTGCGCGGCGAGCAGCTCGGCGAACTCGTCCCGGGTAAAGGCGAGGTCGGGGGCGGAGACCCGCACGTAGTCCCCGGTCAGCTCCAGCCGGGTCAGCTCGGGGCTGGTCAGCGGCGTGCGCGAGAGCAGCGCCACCCGGCCGCCCAGCAGCTCATGCAGCACCCCGCCGGTCAGCGGTCCCGAGAGCTGCTGCGCCTCGTCGAGGACGAGCAGGGCCCCCGCCGCGTCAAGCACGTCCGCCACTCGCGCGGCCACCCGCCGGGGCGAGGCGCCCGCGTCCAGGAGCGCCCCGGGCGCCTCCCCGCCGGGCAGCCCGGCCACCGCCACCGCCAGCCCCGCCACGAACACCTGCGGATCGGCGTCGTCCGCGTCGAGGGTCAGCCAGCACGCCCGCCCGAGTTCCGGCAGGTGGGCCGCCAGCGCGGTCGTCTTGCCGTATCCCGCGGGCGCCACCACCCCCACCACGCGGGCCGAGCGCAGCAGCGCCAGCAGCCGGGGCCGGGCCACCGCCCCCCGCACTTGGGGAGGCCGCGCCCGCCGCAGGGGGGCGTGTTCACGCCAGTCCGAGGTCACGGCCGCCATGCTAGGGCATCGCGGCGCGGGGCTGGCCCTGTCGCGGACTCCCGCCCCAGAATGGGCCGGGCCGACGGCTTCCCGATGCCCCCGCCCGACAGGAGAAGAGTGCACCCAGACAGACTCAGCACGCAGGCCGCCAGGCTCCAGAGGGCCTTGGGGGAACAGGGCGTAGCCCCAGTCGGCGGCACCGCCCTGGAAACCATTCTCGCCGGGTGGAGGACCCCCGACCAGCCGCTCCTCGCCCTGGACGCGGCCCTGCGTCACGAAGGCGTCGCCCTGGAGCCGCCCGCCCTCGCGGAGGTCGCCTGGGCCCTGCTGGGCGTGCAGGGCCGCGCCCGCCTGCAACTGGGGGAGGCCCGCTGGACGAGGCTGACCCACCTGGCGGAACTCCACGACGTGACCCTCCCCTCCCAGGCGCGGACCCTGGCCCGGCAACTCGCCGGGGAAGCCTTCCTGGTCCCCGACCTGCTGCGCGCCCGGCCCTGGTTGCGCGAACCGGGCCGGGAGGGGGCCGAGAACGTGCTGGCCGCCATCCTTCACACCGAGTGGAGCGGCTTCCTGGCCCTGCTGGGCGAGTTCGGCCCCTGGGTCTATGTCCCCACCGTCGCCGACCTGCAAGCCCTGTCCCGCCCCTACGCCCGCCTGGTCCACCAGGCCGCCGAATCTCAGGACGCCGAGCTACTCTCCGCCGCCCTGCAGATTGATCCCCCTGAGGAGTCCCTCCTCGTTCGCCTGGAGGTGACGGATTACCGGCAGTCGGGGAGGAGGGAGGCGCTGTCCCTCCGGGTGGGCCGGAACGCGGCCCAACTCGCCGAACTGGAACAGAGCTTCTGGGACGACGCCGAGCGCCTGGCCCAGCGGAGGCGGGCCGAGTGGGCGGCGCGTCGGGGAGGCCCCTCAGCCTGAGGCTTCCCATCCGACTAAGTCCCCCGAACCGACTGGTCCCCTCACAGCGTGCATTGGGGCCAGCCAGCGTTCCAGACGCAAAAATCCTGTCACGGAAGAGGCCTGGGACATCAGGTGTCCCACAACGGCGAATGACTCAAGAAAGAGGGCCGGTCCTTCCGCTGGCGCTTGACTACCCCTTCAACCCCGGGTTGGGACACCCGGTGTCCCACCGCCCGGTGGAGCATTCCCACCAAACCCCAGCGTGCCCATTTCCCTTGTCAGGGGCGGCCAGGTTCTTTACAGTCAGGGGATGACCAAGCCGGAACAGCCGTTCGGCTCGCCGGGGGAACGCCGTGGCTGACCCCGGCCCCGGCGCCCGAGCAGGAGGACCTATGAAAACTCACCGCATCGTCATCACCAACGTGTCCGGGGGGGAGGGGAAGACGACGCTGGCGCGGGAGCTCGCCTACGCGCTCGCGGGGCGGGGCTTTCGGGTGGGCCTCCTCGACCTCGACCCCCAGGCCTCGCTGTCCAAAAGCCTCGGCCTGCACGACGAGGAGGACTCGCCCGGGTGGCAGCCCCAGTCCACGGTCGTCGGCGTCTTCCAGCAGGACCATGCCCCGCCGCTTCCCCTGCCCATCCCCGTCCGTGGGGTGGACGTGTGGCCCGCCAACGACGGGCTGAGCCAGGCCGAGGCGATCCTGAGTGCCGACTTCGCCCGGGTCGCCAACCTGCGGGAGGCGCTCGACGAGCTGACGAGCCGGGAAACCTACGACTTCCTGATTCTCGACACCAAGCCGCAGCGGACGAACTTCCTGGCGGCGAGCGTGGCGGCGGCGGATCACATCGTCGTGCCCGTCTCCGGGATCAAGGGCCTGGAGAACCTCGACATGCTCTACAAGCTGGTGAAGATGGTGCGGGGGCACGCGCCGGAGATCGGGGTGCGCCTCTTCGTGCCCAACCGTATCCGGGCGCAGGTTAACCATCACAAGAAGATCCTGGGCCACATGGAGGAGGAACTCTCCACCCTCGCCACGGTCGCGCCCCCGATCCGCGACAGCCTCTCGGTGATGGGCGGGGCGGCCGAGGTGCGCGAGGCGGTCATCCAGTACCGCCCCGGCTCGGACATCGCGCAGGACTTTCAGGCGGTGACGGACACGCTGCTCGACATCCTGGGCGTCTCGCGGCCCGCCCCGGTGGCGCCGTGAAGGGCCGCGCCCTGCCCGGGCTCAAGAGCGCGGCGGCCCTCGCCGAGAGCCTGGGGGAGGCCACCTTCCGGCGGGTGCCCCTCAGCCAGATCTCGGCGACGCCCGGCTTCAACCCCCGGGGCCAGTACGACCCGGACGCCTTCAGCGGGGAGCGGCTCCAGGGGCTGGCCGCCAGCCTGCGCGCCGAGGGGATGCTCAACCCCCTGTGGCTGAGAACCACTCCCCAGGGCCTGGCGCTGATCGCCGGGGAGCGCCGCTTCCGCGCGGCCGGGCTCGCGGGCCTCACGGTGGTCCCCGCCCTGGTCTTCGGCGAGGTGGACGACGCCCAGGCCCTGCGCCTCGCCATCATCGAGAACGGCCAGCGCGAGGACCTGTCCATCGTGGACGAGACCTTTGCCGGGTTCACCCTGCTGCGCCAGGTCACGCGGCTCGCCCAGGAGGACCTCGTCGCCCATCTCAACCGGGTCCGCAAGGGGAGGGAAGAGGACCGCTTCGGGCTGGAGGCCCTGCTGCGCGAGCTGTACGGCACGGGCGTGAGCGTCTGGTCCCAGCAGCGCGCCCGCATCCTGGCCTTCACCCCCGCCGAGCTGGAGGCCGTCCGCACCCGCCAACTCGATGTCAAGGTCGCCTACGAGCTGGTGGGCGTGAAGGACCCGGCGATCCGCGAACAGGTGCTGCGCGAGGCCGTGCAAGGGGGCTGGAACGCGGCGCGGGTCAGGGCCCGGGTGCAGGAACTCAGGACACCCGAACAGGCTGGAGGGGTGAAACAGGCGGTCAGGAGCTTGCGGGCCGACCTTCCCCGGCTGGCCCGTCTCAAGGGCAAGAAGGCGCAGGAAGGGGAGAGGCTGATCCAGAAACTGCGGGCATTGCTGGACGACGCCGCCTCTTCTGGATAGCGCCCAGTTAGGCTCAGCAAGCGTCGGCGCCCGGCTCCTTCTTGGCCGGGCGCTTCCCCTTGCCCTGCCGTCCAGGTCTCCTGCCCCCGCCCTCCAATGAGGGGGTCGCGGACGGAGCAAACGGCTTGCATAAGGTTCCTTTCCGGCTCGTGGGAGCACTACCGATTTACTCGGCATCTTTTCCGGGCAGTCCAGGGCGAAAAACCAGAATCCTCTCTCCTGGTCGGCATCAGCCGTGAGGGGGCCACATGCCGAGTAAATCGGGCTTTTACCCCCTCCATCTACCGATTTACTCGGCAAGAAGTACCGATTTACTCGGCATGTCGGTTGGAAGATGCCGAGTAAATCGGTAGAACAACTTCCCCACCCCTACCGATTTACTCGGCAAGAAGTACCGATTTACTCGGCATGTCCCCCAAAGTTATCCACAGGCAAGACCCGATTTACTCGGCATGTTTCGGCCTCCAACTACCGATTTACTCGGCAGAAACTACCGATTTACTCGGCAAGAAGTACCGATTTACTCGGCAGAAACTACCGATTTACTCGGCATGTTGAAAAGTGAGAATGCGTCTGGGACGTAATTTTTCCCGACGCCGCCCCCGCTCCTTGATGATGATCATCAATCTTTTAAAAGAAAAAACAACAACTAAAAACATCAACATCAAGGGGGCGGCCCCGGCGGCGAAGTCCGGTATAGTGCCCGGTGGAGGCTCCCCCGGTGTCACGTGTTTCCAAGAAACGCAAGGTCACTCCCGCCGCTCCCGCCGACATCGACCGCTTCGATGAGGCCAACTCCGCGCGTCTGGGCCTGATCTGCGTTCAGGAACGCATCCCCAGCGACTACACCCGCTGGGACGTGCAGTTCGTGATTGACGACCGCAACGCCCGGCTGACCTGCATCTCGCCCAGCGAGTACGGGGGCGTGCCGCACGGCCTGGACGGTGACTTCGCCACGATCCTCAACGTGATGTACCTGGAGCAGGGCGCCCCGGAGGACGGCTCGGTGCACACGACGGCGTACCAGATGTTGCAGCGGGCGGGTTTTGCCGATTCCGGCCAGTACTACGCCGCCTTGCAGGAGAGCCTCGACCGCCTCAAGGGCGCGACCTACACGGCGAGCGAGTCGTGGCGCGACCACAAGCGGCAACGCTGGACGACGGTGAAGTTCAACATCATCGAGCAGATCATCGCCGACACGCAGGGGGACACCTCGTTCGGGAGCGGGACCAGCCTCAAGATCCAGCTTGCCCGCCCGGTCGTGCAGAGCATCCGCGAGCGGTATCTCAAGCCGCTGGACATGACCTTCGTGCTCAGCCTCAAGCGGTCCTTGACACGCAGCCTGTACCGGGTGCTGGACGCGCACCGCTACGATCCCCACAATCCCCAGGAACCGGCGGCGACCTTCCGCATCCAGCTTCAGCAGTGGGCGCGCGAGTGCAAGCTGCGCGAGACGGTGCCCGCCCGCATCAAGCGCAACCTGGAGAGTGCCCACACCGAACTCGTGGAGCGCGGCTACCTGCGGTCGGTGACGTATGAGGGAACCCGGGCCGAGACGGTGATCGTCTACGAGTTCGGCGACCTGCCCGCCACGCCGCCCGCCCCGGAGCCGGTGATCGAGGTGATTCCCGACGCGCCGGTGATCGACGCGCTGCGCCGCTACGGGGTGGCCCCCTCGGTGGCGCGCAAGCTGGTGAAGGACAAGGGCGAGCAGCACGTGACCACCCGCCTGGAGAAGTTCGAGGCGATGATCCGTGACGGCTACCAGGCCCGCAGCCGGAGTGCCCTCCTCGTGGACGTGATCCGCGACGAGGAGGGGAAGTACCCGGAACCCGAGAGCCTGGCCCCGCCGCCCCAGCCCGAACGCCCCCCGGCCAGGACGCGCACCGAACTCGCCCGCCGCGAGCAGGAGGAGACCGAGCGTCTGACCACGGCGGTCGAGCGCGAGTTCCTGGCCCTGCCCCCCGATGAGCAGGCGGTGCGCGCCGTGACCCAGGTGCGCCTCTTCGTCGGGCGGGAGCTGAAGGAAGAACACCTGCGGCGGCTCCTGATCGCCATGCAGGCGGGCGAGGTCGTGCCCTACACGATGTACCGCGAGGTGACCCGCGCCGCCTCCGAACTGCGCCTCCCCGAGTTCGCCGAGGAGATTCGGAACATCTACGGGCGGTGAGTTCCGGTGGGGTGGGGCAGGGGAGAGGCGGAACGCCTCAGGGCTGCGTGATTCCCCCCACATCCGCCAGCAGGGCCCGGGCCTCCTGAAGCACCTGCCCCGGCGTCACGTCGTCCACGAAGGAGGAGCGGTGGTCGCAGCGGCCCTCCATACAGTTCAGGCCGCACTCGGGGCAGTTCAGGCGCCAGGAGAGGACCGGGCGGTGCCGGGTGCGGCCCAGCGTTCCGGCGTTGATGGCGTTGCCGCACCAGTAGATGCCCACCGTCCGCGCGCCCACCGCCGCCCCCAGGTGGAGCGGGCCGGAGTCGTTGGACACGACCAGGGCGCAGCGCGAGAGCAGGCCCGCCAGCCCTCCGATGCTGAGCCGCCCACAGGTATCCACGGCGGGGGAACGCATGGCGGCCAGCACGCCCTCCACCAGATGCGCCTCGTCCCCGGCCCCCGTGACGACGATGCGGGCTCCCGCGTCACTCAGCGCGTCCGCGACCTGGGCGAAATGTGCCGGACTCCAGCGGCGCCGGGGGTCGCCCGCGCCGGGGTGGAGGGCCACCAGGGGCGCCGCGTCCTCCGGCACCACGACCCGGGCCTCGGCCAGATCGCTCTCCGTCACGGTTAGGCGCGGTTCGAGCGTGACGGCGGCGGCTCCAGCAAGCGCGACGACCTCCAAGTTCCGCGCGATCTCGTTCTGCCAGTACACGTAGGGCACCATCCGGTCGAGCGGGGCGGCGTCCGGGGTACGCGAGCCCACCGTCACCCGGGCACCCAGCCGCCGCACGAAGGGGTTGGAATACCGCCCGCCCCCGTGGAGCTGCACGGCCAGGTCGAAGCGTTCGTCCCCCATCCGGCGGAAGAATTCGTCCATCTCGGCGGAGTCCTCGTCCGCGTGGCCGTCGCGCCCGACGTACACGCCCCGGCTGGGGGGCACCGCCACCACCCGGTCGAGGGGGCCGGGGCGACCCTGGAGAAACCGGGCGTGCCAGGGCTGGCCCAGCAGCACGATCTCGGCGTCCGGGTACGCCGCCCGCAGGGCCTCCAGCGCGGGGAGGGAGAACATGTAATCCCCCAGCGCGTTGGCCCGCAGCACGGCGATCTTCCGCACGTCTTCGAGGCGATGGTCGGGCTTCAAGCGGCGACTTCCCGGTGGGTGGCGAGGATTGGGCTCATGGCGGCCCACATGCTGCCACGGGGCGGAACGGACGGGGGGTTCCCTTCGGACTCGCTCAAGGGGGCTGCGGCGGGGAAGACGGGGACTTGGGAGGAACCTGGTTCGTCCTGGCAATCCCGATGGGCTCTCCTGGGCTCTCTTTGGACCCTAGAACGGCCAGCAAACTCCTTCTTCGACTCCTAACCCATGAACGGCGTCATCGGCCCCTTCACGGCCCTCTCAGCGCCTCGCGGGCTGGGCGGATGAGATGACCTCATCGGTCGGTGCGTAACCCCTGGCCTGCAACTCGTACAGGGCGGCGTACCGGCCCCCCTGAGCGAGGAGGGCGGCGTGACTCCCCGACTCCACGATCTTGCCGCCCTCCAGCACGATGATCTGGTCAGCGAGGCGCACGGTGGAGAAGCGGTGGGAGATCAGCAGGGTGATGCGGTCGCGGGCCTGCGCCCGCAGCGCCTCCATCGTCTCGAACTCGGCGCGGGCGTCGAGGGCCGCCGTGGGCTCGTCGAACACGAGGACGGAGGCGTCCCGGAAGTACAACCGGGCGAGGGCGAGGCGCTGCCACTGCCCGCCCGAGAGCTGGCGCCCCCCCTGGAAGAGGCGGCCCAGCGGCGTCTCCAGGCCCTCCGGCAACGTCTCCACGAAGGCCGCGCCCGCCCGGTCCACGGCGCCCTGCACGCCCGGCGCGTCCTCCAGCCGGCTGACCTCCGAGAGCGCCACGTTCTCCCGCGCGCTCATCTGGTACTGCCCGAAGTCCTGAAAGATGATGCTCATCTCGCGCTGGACGGAACGGGGGCTGAAGCGGGTGGCGTCCTGGCCGTTGAGGAGGATCTGCCCGCTCGTGGGCTCGAACAGCCGGGTCAGGAGCTTGACGAGCGTGGTCTTGCCCGCCCCGTTCTCCCCCACGATGGCGAGGGCTTCCCCCCGGCGGACGGTGAAGTTCACTCCCCGCAGCACGTCGCGGTCGGTGAGCGGGTAGCGGAAGCCCACCTCGCGGAACTCGATGGTCTCGATGGGGCCGCGCCACTCCTCGCCCGCGCCCAGGTCCCGGTCGGGGAGTTCGAGGAAGTCGAAGAGGTTGCGCATGTACAGCAGGTTCTGGTAGATGCCGCTCACGCCGTTGAGCAGCCCCGCGACGGTCCCCTGCACCTGCGCGATGCCCAGGACGAACACGCTGAAATCGCCTACCGTGATCTGCCCGTTCGCCGCTCGGCGCAGGATGAGCGCGCTCGCCAGGCCGATGAGCAGGGCGGAGGCCAGGGACGCCGCGAAGCCCCACGCCGAGCGGCGACGGATGATGTCCTCAAGCTGGCGCCGGAAGCCCAGGTAGTAGTCCCGCCAGCGCCGCAGCAGGTAGGGCTCGAAGCCGAAGAGCCGGACTTCCTTCACGAGCTGGTCCGAGGTGATCAGGCTGCCGAGGTAGTTCTGCACCCGCGCGTCGTGCGTCTGCCAGCGCAGCATCCGGTAGTTCTCCACCCCGAATTTGTTGCTGACCCACACGCCCGGCAGGCTCGCCAGCAGCACCAGGGGCAGCACCCAGAAGCCCAGCCGGGCCATGAGGGCGCCGACCGAGATGAGGGTGACGGCGGCGCCCGCGAGGCTCACGAGTTGCGTCGCCACCCCCAGCGGCCGGGTGCCCACCTCGCGGTAAGCCTGCTGGAGCTTGTCGTAGGTCTCGGCGTTCTCGAAGGACTCCACGCTGAGCCCCGAGGCCTTGTCCAGGATGCGGCGCGTGACGGAGTGCTGGAGGCTGTCGCCCAGGAGTTGCTGCGAGGCGTTCTGCACGGTGGAGAGCAGGGTGCCCAGCACGCCCAGCGCGACCTGGATTCCCAGGAGGGCGAGCAGGGCGCTGTAGGTCGCCCCGCCCTGAACCGCCCGCGCCACCTCGTCGAGCAGGAGTTTGCCGATGTAGAGGTTGGCGGCGGGGAGGCCGCTACTCAGCAGGCTGGTCAGCGCGTACAGGAGGCTGTGCCGGGGACTCGCCGCCCAGACGAGCCGCAGGGTCTGGAGGAGGTCCGCCGACCGCTTCCCGAGCGAGGCGCTTTCGCCGGGCGGCGGGGGCCGGAGGGGACGGGGGGGAGAGCTGATCATTGGGCCCAGTGTTGCGCGGCGGGGGAGGGGGCACGGTGGGATGCTCCTCACTTGCCCTCATGGGGGCTGCTGTCAGTCGGCGGGCGACCGCGACCAATACTGCGCCTCCGCGCCCGAGAACGTGCCGTCCCGCTCATGCACGAAGCCCAGTTTGGTCAGGACGCGCTGCGAGGCCGCGTTGTGGGGCCGCACGATGGCGACGATCCGCTCCAGCCCCAGCGGCCCGAACCCATGCCGGAGCGCGGCTTCCCCCAGTTCAGTCGCAAACCCGCGCCCCCAGGCGGGCCGACCCAGGTAGTAGGACAGTTGCACCTCCTGAGTTTCTTCGAGAGGTTCGAGTCCGCCGTGCCCCAGAAACGCCCCCGTGGCCTTCTCGATGACGGCGTAGGGTCCGAACCCGTGCTTGGGCCAGAGCCCAGCCTTGCCCGAGACGTAGGCCCGGCTCTCCTCGGGAGTTCGCGCCACGCCCAACCACGTCACGTTCGGGTCGCTGTCAATGACCGCGTAGTGCGCGTCGAGGTCGCTGACGAGCAGGGGACGCAGCAGCAACCGTGGCGTTTCGAGATTCATGGTTCACGGTAACGCCGGGGTGGAATGAGGGGGCGAGTGCCGCCCTTCCCATGCCGATGAGTGGAAAGCACCGCGTCAAGGAAGGGGTTTCTCATGCCCGCCGACGGCCGGGACGCGAAGCTGAGCCGTTCAGAAGGGAGACTTTCTCATGACTGCGGACACCCAGCACCCCGACAAGACCGCGAGCGACTCGGCCAACCGCCCCTTTGCCACCGTCAACCCCTACACGGGTGAGACGGTGCGCGAGTTCCTCTTCCTCGACAGTTCGGAGGTCGTCCCGACCGTCGAGCGGGCGCACCAGGCGTACCTGTCCTGGCGGGAGCCCCCCGCCTCCGAGCGGGCGGAGGTCGTGCGCCGCGCCGGGGAACTCATGCTCGAACGCACCGACGAGCTCGCCGCCCTGGTCACGCTGGAGATGGGCAAGCTGATCCGGGAGGCGAGGGGCGAGGTGGCGCTGGCGGCCTCCATCCTGCGCTATTACGGCGAGCAGGGGCCGGAGTTCCTGAAGCCCGAGCCCTTGAAGGTGGACCGGGGCGAGGCCGCCATCGTGAACGCGCCCCTGGGCGTCATCCTCGGCATCGAGCCCTGGAACTTCCCGCTGTATCAGGTTGTGCGCTTCGCCGCCCCGAACCTTGTCGTGGGGAATACCGTGCTGGTCAAGCACGCCGAGATCTGCCCGCAGTCGGCGCTCGCGCTGGAGCGGCTCTTCCGGGATGCGGGGGCGCCGGAGGGCGTCTACACGAACGTGTTCCTCCGCATCCCCGACATAGAGACCGTCATTGCCCACCCCGCTGTACAGGGCGTGGCACTCACGGGCAGCGAGCGGGCCGGGGCGAGCGTGGCCGAGATCGCGGGCCGCCACCTCAAGAAGTGCGTTCTGGAACTTGGGGGCAGCGATCCCTTCATCGTGTTGGACGACGTGGACCTCGACAAGGCGGTGAAGGCGGCGGTGGCGGGGCGGCTGGGGAACACCGGGCAGAGCTGCGTGGCGGCCAAGCGGCTGATGGTCGTGGAGGGGCTGTACGACGAGTTCGTGGGGAAGCTGGGGCAGGCCTTTGCCTCGCTCCAGCCGGGCGATCCCGCCGACCCCTCCACCCGCCTGGGGCCCCTCTCGTCGGAACGGGCCGCGCGGGACCTGCTCGCCCAGGTGCAGGACGCGGTGGAAAAGGGCGCGACCGTCGTGACGGGGGGCGGACGGCCCGACCTGCCCGGCGCGTTTGTCGAGCCCACGGTGCTGACGGGCGTGCGGCCCGGAATGCGCGCCTACTCCGAGGAACTGTTCGGCCCCGTCGCCGTCGTGTACCGGGTGGCGAGCGAGGACGAGGCCGTCGAACTCGCCAACTCGTCGCCCTACGGGCTGGGCGGGGCGGTGTTCTCAAACGACCTGGAGCGGGCGCGGCGGGTGGCCGACCGCCTGGAGAGCGGCATGGTGTGGATCAACCACCCCACCTCGTCGCAGGCGGACCTGCCTTTCGGTGGTGTCAAACGCTCCGGCTACGGCCGCGAACTCTCGCCGCTGGGCCTGTTCGAGTTCACCAACCGCAAGCTCGTCCGCACCCTGCCCGCCGAGTCGGGGGTGGGCCGGGTGGCGGGCTGACCCGCGGGGCTTTCGGGTGGAATCGGGTGGGTGCGTTCCCCACCCTATGCCGACCCGAAAGCCCGATTTACACGGCATGTTCCGGGTCTGCCGCAACGTCTGATACGGTGGCCGTCCCATCCGTTCTCGAAGCGGCGCTGTCCCGCTTCGATCACTCCTGTCCCGGCAACCCTCAACGTTCCTGCTTGCTCCGCTCAGGTTGAACCGTTCTAAAACCTGTTCAACCGGAACTCATCCGAGAGGGCTGGCTGCGGACGACCCCTCGGTCCGCCTCGCGGACAGCTCCCCTCGAGGGGAGCCCGGTGAGGTGGCGCGCAGGGCCGGACTCGCAGGGCTGCTTGCAGAGGAGGTGCTGTGTCCACCTTGCACCGTGGGTGGCCCCGCGTCCCCTCCGGCAGTGTACGCTGGGGTGCGGGTCATCATGGATGAAGAGGTCCTCCTGATGGGGCGGGTGGCGCAGGGAGACGGTGAGGCGCTGGCGGAGCTGCACCGCCGCATTGGCCGCCACGTCTATGCCGTGGCCTACCACCTGCTGCGTCACCGCGAGGAGGCCGAGGAGATCGTGCAGGACACCTTTGCGCGGGTGGCGCGGGGGGCGGGGTCATACCACCCCGAGCTGGGCTCGCCCCGCGCGTTCATCTACACGGTCGCGCGGAACGCGGCCCTCTCGCAGTTGCGCGCCCGGGGAGCCCGGCCCGTCACGGTGGACCCCGGGGAGCTGCCCCCCGACCACCTGGAGGCGCCCGCCACCGACCTGGAGACGCGGGTGGCCGTGCAGTCGGCGGTGGAACACCTGAAGGGTGGCGATCAGACGCTCATCCTCGATGCCTTCTTCGACGGGCTGAGCCACCCCGAGATCGCGGCCAAGCGGCACCTGCCCCTGGGAACCGTCAAGTCGCGGCTGCGGCGCGCGCTCCAGGCGATGCGGGAACGGCTGGAGGGCACATGAACGCCAGAGAACCCGCCGCCCACCCGGACGAGGCCACCCTGCGCGCCTATGCCCTGGGTCACCTCGACCCCGCCCGGGAGGAGGAGGCCGAACGGCACGCGCTGACCTGTGCCCGCTGCGCCGCCCGGGTCAGTGCCTGGCGGGACGACCTCGTGGCCGCCGTCGAGGCGCTCCCCGCCCCGGCCCGCCTGCCCCCGCTGAGGATGGAGGCCAGCCGGCCCCCCCGCCGCTGGGCGCCGCCGCATCTGGCCTGGGCCGCCGCCCTCGCCGGGTTGCTCGCGCTGGCGGGGACGGGCTGGGGCGGCTACCAGACCTCACGGCTGGCAGAACTTCGGGCCGAGCAGGCCCAGGTGACCCGCTGGCTCGCGCGGCCCGACCTGCGCGTTCTCACGCTGCGGAACACGCGGCGGGAACCGAGCGGGCGGGCGCTCACCCTGCCGGGCGGGCGGACGCTGTTCGTGTTGCCCGACGCCCCTCCCGGACAGGTGTACGTCGCGTGGGTGGCGCGGGACTGGCACCTGGGCGACCCCATGCAGCCCGCCGGGACGAGCCGCCGCGGGGTCTTCGAGGTGAACCTCGGCCCCAACGATTACCTGTGCCTGAGCCTGGAAGCAGACGAGACCCTTCCCACCGGCCCCACCCGGGTGCTGGGCTGGGCCTTCCTCTGACCGGAGGGCTGTGGTCCCGGTGTTGATGTTTTGCCGCGCTAACCAGGCGTTTGCGCTCCCCTTCTCTCGTAGAGGAAGGGGATTTTTTCTGTCTAGAGGGCCCTTTCCACCGGCTTGACCGCCCGGCACGTGAACAACTGCCCGCACCTTCTCGCCCCCCGGCTTCTGGCGAGTCGCCCGGCCGGGAGCCCATCCGGCCTCGCCCAGCGGCCATGCATCCATTTGCCCCCGCCGCGCGTTTCATGGGGTGGAGGCCACCATGTCACGAATCCGCCTGACCGCCGCGCTGCTCACCCTCTCCTGCCTGGGCCTGGCCCGCGCCGCCGACCTGGGGGTGCGCCAGGACCCGAAACTGGGCACCATCCTGCAAGACAGCCGGGGCATGACGCTGTACCTGTACACCAAGGACACTCCGGGGGTGACCAACTGTTACGACCAGTGCGCCGCCGCGTGGCCGCCCCTGCTGGCGACCGAGTTGCCGGGGCTGCCCGCCGGGATGCCCGGCAAGCTGAGCCTGGTCACGCGCAAGGACGGCAGCAAGCAGGTGGCGTACAACGGCTGGCCGCTCTACTTCTGGGTGCGGGACACCAAGCCGGGCCAGACGACCGGCCAGGGCGTCGGCAAGGTCTGGTACGCGGTGAACCCGGGACCGGCGGTGCAGGTCGCCACCCTGGGCACGCTCGGGAAGGGGCTCGTCGCCGCGAACGGGATGACCCTGTACCTCTACACCAAGGACACCAAGAACGTGAGCAACTGCTACGACCAGTGCGCCGTCGCCTGGCCGCCGCTGCTGACGGCGTACCAGCCCACGGGCTCCGCCGAGGTGCAGAAGCACCTGGGGACCACCACCCGCAAGGACGGCTCCATGCAGGTTACCTACGACGGCAAGCCGCTGTACTTCTGGGTGCGGGACCAGAAGCCCGGCGACACGACCGGCCAGAACGTCGGCGGGGTGTGGTTCATCGTCCAGCCCTGAGCGGGGGCGGTGAGGCCCGGGCCGCTACGATGGGGGCGTGAACCCGCTCAGATCGGCCCGGAGGCACGAGTGAACCCGCTGCGACTGGAACCGCGGCTGGCGGCCCGGGTGTGGGGCGGCACCCGCCTGGGGCGCGGCGAGGACGGCCAGCCCATCGGCGAGGCGTGGGTGCTGCACGAGGACAGCCGGGTGCGGGGCGGGCCGCACGATGGGCGCACCCTGGGCGACCTCGCCGCCGAGTTCCCCGCCGAGCTGCTGGGCACCCGCGCCCGGGGAGAGCGCTTTCCGCTGCTCATCAAGCTGCTCGACTGCGCCGAGTGGCTCAGCGTGCAGGTCCACCCCGACGACGAGCAGGCCGCGCGTCTGGTCGGGCCGGGCGAGCTGGGCAAGACCGAGGCGTGGTACATCCTGGAGGCGCGGCCCGGGGCGCAGCTCATCGCGGGGGTGCGGGAGGGCACCTCGCCGGGGGAGTTGCGGTCGGCGATCCTGGAGGGCCGGGTGATGGAGCACGCGGCCTACCAGCCGGTGGGGGAGGGCGACACGGTGTTCGTCCCCGCCGGAACGCTGCACGCGCTCGGGCCGGGCCTCTTCCTGTACGAGGTGCAGCAGACCTCGGACACGACCTACCGCGTCTACGACTGGGACCGCCCGGCGAGCGCGGGGCGCGCCCTGCACCTGAAGGAGAGCGCCGAAGTCACGACGACGCGGCCACCCCAGTGGCGCCCGGCCCAGCCGCTCGAACCCGGGGAGAGCCGCGAGTTGCTCCGCAGCGACTACTTCGTGCTGGAGGGGCTGCGCTGCGGTCCCGAGCCCCTGGAACGGGACACCCGGGGCGAGAGCTTCCATGCCCTGACGGTGATTCAGGGGCACGGCACGTTGCACGCTGCCGGAGAGACGCTGCCCCTGGCGCCGCTCGACACGGTGTTGCTGCCCGCCGGGGTGGGGGAGTACCGCCTGGAGGGCGAGTCGGTTCAGGCCCTCGTCTCGCGCCTGCCCTGAAGAGCGTTGGGAGAGGCTTGGGAACAGGCTTCCTGAGCCTCGAGCATCCACCAGCGGATCGGCCGGCCCATGCGCTCTTTCAGGTGGCCTGCGCCGCCCCTTCGGCGCAAGCTCGGGGAGCGGCAGGGGGAGGATGAGAGCCCCGGCAAAGGCCTTTCATGGGATAGGGGGGCGGGGTGGGCAGAGGGTGAGCGGGCTCTCCTGGAGCCTTCACCCCGCGCGGCAGCCTCCAGCCGAGCATGAGGGTGGAACCGTTTCGACATCCCCCTCAGGAGGGCTCATGAACCGCAACCCTGTTCCCCGTTGGAAGCCTCTTGTCCTGGGCCTTGGCGCCGCGTTGGCCCTGGGAACGGTCACGCTCGCCCAGCAGGG
The DNA here is from genome assembly GCF_002897375.1 of Deinococcus aerius. Taxonomy (NCBI): domain Bacteria; kingdom Thermotogati; phylum Deinococcota; class Deinococci; order Deinococcales; family Deinococcaceae; genus Deinococcus; species Deinococcus aerius. The sequence goes on from NZ_BFAG01000021.1 coordinate 52,078, forward strand.
CGGACCGACCTCCACCGGAACCCCGCCCAGTTCGGGTACCGCGCCCGCCCCGACGGTTCCGTCCACGACCACTTCGGAAACTTCCGGCAGCGCTGTGGCAGCCTCCCCGGCGGTGCTGTGCGGACTGACCGGGCAGGAAGCGGGCAGGGGCGCGGCGGGGGGCACGGCCACAGGCTCCGGGGGAACTGGCGGCACGTCAGGCAGCACGGGAGCGGCTGGCGCGGGGCCGGGCACGGGGAACGGTTCTGCGGGCGCGGCCACGGGCAGCAATACCAGCGGGGCGCGGCTGAGTGGGGTGGACACCTGCTTCGCCCAGCAGGCGGCCCTGAGCGACCTGTTCGAGTTGCAGTCGTCGCAACTCGCGGCGGCTCAGGGGGGCAACACCAGGGTCAAGGCCTTTGCCCGGCAGATGATCCAGGACCACACCCGCACCAGCCAGCAGCTCGCGTCGCTGGCCCCCCGTCTGGGTCTGCGGCTGCCCACCGCGCTGGAGGGACCCAAGCTGGCGGAAGTGGCCGCGCTGCGGGGCCAGCAGGGAGCCGGGTTCGACCGCGCCTACATGGTCGCCCAGGTGAACGCGCACGAGCAGGCGGTCAACCTCTTCAGCGCCTACAGCAAGCTGGGCGGGGCCAATGCCCAACTGAGGGCCCACGCCACCCGGTCGTTGCCCGCCCTGCAAAAGCACCTTCAGGCGGCCCGCGAGCTGCTTCGGGCCGTCGTTCAGTAGTCAGGGCACGGGCAGGGGCACTCTTCCCCAGGTGGGCCAAACCCTGGCCGAACGGGTTTTGCCCTGTTCAGCCGGGATTTCGCCCGTCTGCCGTGTTGCGGCGTCCCGTTGGCTGCGTCTGGCGGCAGCCGTGGGGGCGCGCACCAGCAACACCGGAACCCTGACCCTGCGGAGGACGGCGCCCGCCACGCTGCCCAACAAGAAGTGCGCCAGGCCGCTGCGGCCATGGGTACTCATGACCACCAGGTCCACGCCCGCGCGCTCGGCCTCGTCCGCAATGACCTCCTCAGTGGGCCGCCCGCCGGACTCCAGGCACACCGCCCTCGCCCCGGGGAAGGCGAGTTCCCGGACCCCGCCCACGAGTTGCTCGCTGTCCTCCAGGAGCCGCCTGCGCTCCTCCTCTTAGTCGAAAGCGTAGGCCGCGCCCTCCGCGAGGACGCCCGTGGGGGGCGGCGGCACGACATATACCAGCTTTAGCGAGCTGCCGTACCGGCGCGCCAGGTCCGCGGCGTAGGGCAGGGCGAGATGGCCGAGGGGGCTGCCGTCGGTGGTGACGAGGATGTGCTGGAACATGCCTTCCTCCCTCACCCCAGCCTGAGCGCCGTCGGTGACAGGCCCATAACCGGCGGCTGGGGAGGGGCGGGGGCAGTCACGGGAGACCGGGCGGGAAGGAGCGTCTTTTCTGTCTGCGCGAGGACGAGCGGCGCCCGTCACCCCGCTCCAGCCCTCCGCAAGCTGCTCTGGGAGGCTCCCGCAAGGGGAGGGGCAACAGTGAGCCTGCCAGGGAGGGCATTTCTGCTGTTTCCAGGGCGTCAAAAAGGTGGGGCGGGGGATGTGGGACACCGGGTGTCCCAGCCGGTCCAGGGTTGCCCGCCCGTGTTCAACACTTCACGAAGAGTTGAGGAATGCCCCGGGCTAAGTAACCTTCATGCAGTTGAGAGGCAGTCGGGAGCGCGACCCCTCAGACTTTCTGGCGTTGGTGGGCCAGGTTGCCGGGGCTTCACGCGCCTGTGCCCAAACCCCACGAAGGAGGACAGACATGAGCAGCATTCAAGAAACGATAGAGGACGTGAAGGGGGCCGCCCAGCGCATGGGAGGCCGCATGGAGGGCATGGCGGCCCTGCGGGAGCTGACCAGGGAGATGTCCAAGCAGCACGCCACCTCCACCGCCCTGCTCGCCAAGCAGCACAAGGAGTTGCAGCAGGTGCGGCACGAATTGGAGGCCTTGCGCAAACAGCGGTCCTCCGGGGGCGGCTTTCCCTGGGGCTTGCTGCTGCTCGCCGGGGGGGGCTACGCCCTGTACCGCTCGAATCCCTCCTTCCGCGAGCAGGTTCAGGGCCTCCTGAAGCGGATCAACCCCGGTCCCGAGGGCAACCTGGCCCGGGCGGGGGACGCGGCGGGGGACGCCGTTTCCGACCTTGCCGAGGGCCGGAGTCCGGGCGCGGCCCTGCACGATGCGGGCGGCGAGTTGAAGCGCGGGGCGGAAAAGGCCGTCGACAACGCGAAGGACAACCTGCAAGGTTCCAGGTAACGTTCGGGCAAACGTGGGGGACCTGAAGTTCTCGCCTGGGGTCCCCACTCCTTTTGTTCGCCCGCAGGGTGACGGCGCGGCCCTCAGCCCGGGAGCAGCCCCGCGAGCGGGTCACGGCCATCCCACGAGCCGCCTGCCGCCAGAATGGCAAATCGCGCGAAGAGTTCCTCCCGGTACCACCCCTCGCGCCGGGTGCGGGCGATGACCTCGCGGTGGCCCGCCTGGCCGTAGGCGTAGGCCCGCATGCTCGCCGTGTCGCGCCAGAGGCTGAAGGTCGCCTGGTGCAGCAGCGGGAACTCACCCAGCCCCAGCGAGGCCAGCAGGCCGGGCTGCCCGTGGAGCCCCTGCTGCGAGGTCGGCACCGCTCCCCAAAAGGCGGTCAGCCGCGCCGGGCGCAGGGTGGCCCGGGTGAGGACGGCGAGCGGTCCCCCGGTGTCCTCCCCCCCGGCCGGCGCTGGGCCGAAGGGTTCCACTCCGCCCCAGCGCCCATGCCAGCGGACGGGGCGCAGCACCAGCGTGTAGCTCTCGTCCACCAGCCGCGCCTCCCACCGCCGCCACGGGCTCGCCTCGAAGCGCTCCAGTGCCGCGCGCGACGACCACACCGCCAGCCTCGCCCAGCGCCGCAGGTCGGCCCCCAGCGTGAGGTCCGCGCCGCGGCCAGTCCCCAGCAGCCGGTAGAACGTCAGCCCGGGCACTCCCCGCAGGTGCAGGTGATCGGTGCCCATCTTGCCGAAACCGCGCCACACCGAGCGCCCGCCGTAGCGGTGGAGGGTGAGGCTGACGACCGGATCGGGGGGAGCGGGCCGCACCCGTCCAGTGTAGGTCGGCGCCCGGCTCCCGGGGGGCAGGAGCACGGGCGCGCCAGGGGTCCCGAAGTGTCACGTCACACCGCCCTCCGCCCGGTGGAGGGTGTCTCCACCTACGGGGTGCCCGACGCGGACGAACTGGCGTGCAGCAGCCCAGGCGCGGCACGCTGGGGCAGCGCGCGGCGGTGGCGGAACTCCCCACCGGGTTGGCCCGCCACCACCAGTGCTGCACCTCATACGGATTCGGGTTGAACCGTTTTTAGAACGGTTCAACCCGAGCGGAGCGAGCAGGGCTGTCCCGCTTCGATCACGGATGGGACGGCAACCGTACCACCTGCCATCCCTCCAGCGCCGATCCACTGAGGGCTAACGCAATGTGGCGCGTGCGTCGTTCAGACCCATGTACTCTTGCAGATCGGCTGAGTCTGCCCCATTTTAAGGCGCTGGGTCACGGCGGTGGTGGTCGCGGCTGGCCGGGCCTGGGCAAGGCGAAGCATGGGCGTCACCCTCAGGGGTGCGTGCGGAAAGAGCGCCAGCCGCTGGGGACTGGCGCTCCTTGCGGGGTTAACCGATGGTCTTGACTGAGTTGCCCCGCTTGATCTCGACCTTGCGCGTTCGGGCCTCCGCCGCCTTGGGGATGGACAGGTGCAGCAGGCCGGACTCCAGGTTGGCGTCCACCTGATCGGTCTCCACCTTCACGGGCAGGGTCAGGCTGTACTGGAACTCCCCGCTGGGCAGGGTCTTCACCCAGTAGCGTGTGCCCGCCGCGTTGCCGGAGTTGTAGCGGCCGCGGATATACAGGGTGCGCCCCTCGACCTGGACATCGAGGTCCTCGGGCTTGATGCCCGGCACCGCGAGGTCCACGGCGACGTGGCTTTCCGTCTCATACATGTCGAGGGGGAAGCGCGTGCCCCCCAGCGCTGGCCCGGCGAGGTCACCGATAAAGCGGTCAAGAGCAGGCCAGAGAGAGCTGGGAGTCGGCATCACGTCCGGACTCCACTGGGTTACACCGGTGCTGGATGTAGGTACGAGTGCCATCATTCACCTCCAAGCCTTTCTAACGTGTGGGACGCTCTTTTTCTATTCCCGCCCCACACCTACGCATATAAAACATGCGCGCTAGTTTGTCAAGAGGGCTGAGCGGGGAGGGGCGGAGGTATCTCCCCGAGCCCCGCCTCACGGTCCTGCGGGGTGCGGGACGGCTCGACCCCTCCCCACGAGGAGGAGGGGTCCGGCTCCAATCGCTCCCTCTCTCCGGCCGGGGGTTCCCCCGCCTACTTCCCCACGAAGACGGCGGTGGTGAGGGCGGGCACGCTGACGGTGTTCCCGCTGGAGCGGCTGGTCTTCACGGTGGGGTCGGTGCTCGCCTGCAAGGCCGGGTGCAGCGTGAGGTTCAGCCCGGTCAGGCTGGGGTCACTCAGGTTGACCGTGTTCCCGCTCCCGTTGAACACCACGACGATGTTGCGGTAGGGGTTGGTCGCGCTGACCTGTCCGCTGAGCCTCATCCCGATTACGCCGGGCGTCTGGCTCGGGCCAGTGTTCAGGAACCGGAGAGCCTGCCCGACCTGCTGGGCCGTCTCCAGGCGGAAGAGGCTGGACGAGTAGCGGACGCGCAGCATCTCGCGGTAGTGGTCGAAGGCACGCTGCATCTCCGCGGTGTCCGGTCTCAGGGCCGTGTTCCCCAGCAGGGTGCGGTACAGCGGCCAGTTCGCCTCGTTCTTCTCGGCGGGCGGGAGGCCCCGGCCAAAGCCGTTGTCCCGCAGGGTGAAGTCCAGGTCGTTGAACCAGTCGCCGGAGTTGTAGGAGTCGGTGTCGAAGCTCTTGGAGCGCAGGATGTCGTCGCCCGCCTGGCTGAAGGGGAGGCCCTGCCCCAGCAGCACGACGCTGTTGGCGAGGTTCTGCATTCGCGTCCGCTCGGCGGGCGTGGCGTTCACGGGCGCCTTGAGCAGCACGGCGTCGTACAGCGTCTGGTTGTCGTGTGCGGAGACATAGGTGATTGCCTCGCGCGGGCTGGCCGTGTAGCCCGTGGGCGAGCCGTTGTAATCCACCTGCGAGCCCTTCACCGTCTGGCCCTGGGCATTCGTGAAGGTGTAGTCGCGCAGGTTGCCCGTCAGCCCCACGCGAACCTGATCGGCGAGGCGCAGCGCCTTGGCCTTGTCGGTATTCCCCGCCTGCCCGTTGGGCAGCACGAACAGGCCCGTGGCGAAGCCCTGCTCCTGAAGGCCGCCGAAGGGGTTCCCGCCCCGCACCGCGTCGCGCAAGCGGTCGTTGAAGGTGCCGATGCCCTGCCCGAACAGGCCCTGCTGGGTCGCGTTCACCCCGCGCTTGCCCCCCTGCACCTCGCCGAAGTCCCAGCCCTCGCCGTAGAGGTAAATCTTCTTGCCGTCCACGCCGTCCTTCTGCGGCGTCAGCGCGTCGAGCGCCTGCCGAACAGCCCGCATGTCCGCGACCATGTGGTGCCCCATCAGGTCGAAGCGGAAGCCGTCCACCCGGTACTCGCGGGCCATCAGGACCAGAGTGTCCACCATCAGCCTCCGCATCATGTTGTGTTCCGTGGCGGTGTTCGAGCAGCAGGTGGAGTTCTCCACCCCGCCGTTCACGTTCAGGCGGTGGTAGTAGCCGGGCACGATCCTGTCCAGCACGCTGCGCTCGTCCTGCCCGCTCGCGCTCGTGTGGTTAAACACCACGTCCTGCACGACGCGGAGTCCGGCATTGTTCAGCGCCATCACCATCTGGCGGTATTCCCGCGTCCGCTGGTCCGGGTTCACCGCGTAGCTGCCCTCGGGGACCATGTAGTGGTACGGGTCGTAGCCCCAGTTGTAGGCGTCCTGGTCCCTCACCGCCGCGACCGCCTTCTGCTGCTCCTCGCTGTTCGGCGGGAACCCCGAGAGGTCGCCCGGCGTCTTCCACTGCCCCCTGTCCTCGTTGATCGTGGCGATATCGAAGGTGGGGAGGAGGTGGACGGCCCTCAGCCCCGCGTCCGCCAGGGCCTTCAGGTGCCGCATCCCATTGCTGTTCGCCTGGGTGAAGGCGAGGTAAGTGCCGCGCTGGGCGGCGGGCACGGAGGCGTCGGCGGCGCTGAAGTCGCGCAGGTGCAGCTCGTAGAAGCTGAGGTCACTCACCGTGGCGAGGGCGGGCTTCTTCAGCGCCTCCCACCCGGCGGGCTTCTGGGAGGCGTCGTCCAGGTCGGCGAGGACGCTGCGGGTGCTGTTGGGAGTCAGCGCGACCGAGTAGGGGTCGGTGACGAGGTTCGTCTCGACCTTCCCGGTGCTCGGCGCGAAGACCCGCACCTCGTAGCGGTAGGGCTGGCCCTTCCAGCCCGGCTCGCCCTGCACGCTCCACACGCCCTGGGCATTCCGGGTCATGGGGACGGTGCGCTCGGGTGTGCCCAGCCGCAGCCCCACGTCCTGGGCGGTCGGCGCCCACAGCCGCAGGGTGGGACGGTTCCCCTGCCACGTCACCCCCAGCGGCCCGCCGTACGTGTACAGGTCGTCGAGCGCCCAGGCCGTCTGCACCCCCGTCGCGTCGATCAGGGTCCCGTCGGGCAGGGCGCTGCTCACCGCGAGCTGGCCGCGCAGGGCATCCGGCACCCTCGCGCGGTCCTCCTCCCGCACCTGGAGGAGGGCGTAGTCGGCGAGGTACGGCGCCTTCGCCTTCAGCGCGGGGGTCAGCCCCCCCTCCACCTCGTTCAGGGTGAGGGTCGTGCCGCCCTCCACCCCCGCCGGGGTCAGCTTGAGGCTGGCGTCGGGCGCGGCGTGCAGGGTGAGCAGGGCGCCGGGCTGCACCAGCGTCCTCTTCACCGCGACCAGGTCGCGGCCCAGCATGATCGCCTGCTGCTGGTTCAGGTTGCCCACGACCTTCACGGACGTGTCCGGGCGCGTCGTGAACACCGTCGTGTTGCCGCTCACGATCCAGGCCTGGTTGCCCTGCGCGGCGTTCAGCGTCATGTCCGGCCCCGGGTCCTTCTCGTCCCCCTTGTGGACGATGAAGTTCAGCTTCTTCCAGCCTTGTTTCATGGGCACGTCCCAGTACACGCCGAAGGAGTTCTTGCCCGTCTGCGGCAACGGCTTGGTCCACTCGACTTGGGCGGTCGTGTCCTCCCACACATGCAGGCCCCAGCCCTCGTACTTGCCGTCGGGGCGGTAGTAGTTGATGCGGGCCGTTCCAGCCGGGACCGGGGGATCACTCAGGGCGGCGGGCGCCCCGTACGCGAACTCGGCCTGCCCGCTCGTGACCGTCACCTCGCGGCCCTTGCTGGGGTCGGCGAACATGTCGGGGCCGGGGTCCTTTTCATCCCCCTTGTGGACGATGAAGCCCACCTTCTGCGCGCCCGCCTTCAGCGGCACGTCCCAGTACAGGCCGCCCGCGTCCCGCCCGGTGGGGGGCAGGGGTCTGCTCCATTCCACCGTCGCCGTCGTGTCCTCCCAGACATGCAGGCCCCAGCCGTCATACTGCCCGTCGGGCCGGACGTACCGCACCCGCAGCACATTCTCGGGGATGGGGGTCGCCGCGCTGCTGGAAGGGGGCGCGGCCTGGGCGATCAGGCTGCCCGCGGCCTTGCGGAAGGGGTTCTGGCCCAGGCTGGCCGGGCTCTCCACCCGGGTTGGCGCGAGTGTCTCCGGGCGCGGGGAGGAGGAGCGCGCGGCTTCCACCGGGAGGGTCGTCTGCGCGACCGCCGCGGCAGACAGCGCGACCGTCAGGAACGTCGTGAGGCGTCTCATGGTTGGGAGAATTGTAGCGGTTCCACACTCCCCGGGCTGCGTTCCCGCCGCGCGCCTTTGGGATAGGGTGAACCATGATGACGGTCAAGGACATCGACTGGCGGACGCTGGGCTTCGGCTACATCAGGACCGACCTGCGCTACCTCTCCCACTGGCGGGAGGGGGCGTGGGACGCGGGCACGCTGACGGAGGACAACCGGCTGCACATCAGCGAGGGCTCGGCCGCCCTGCACTACGGGCAGCAGTGCTTCGAGGGGCTCAAGGCCTACCGCTGCCGCGACGGCTCGGTCAACCTGTTCCGGCCCGACCAGAACGCGGCCCGCATGGCGCGCAGTTGCGCGCGGCTGCTGATGCCCACGGTTCCCACCGAGACCTTTATTGAGGCCTGCCGCCAGGTCGTGCTCGCCAACCTCGACTACCTGCCGCCCTACGGCACGGGTGGGGCGCTCTACCTGCGGCCCTTCATGATCGGCGTGGGCGACAACCTGGGCGTCCACAGCGCGCCCGAGTTCCTCTTCTCGATCTTCTGCGTGCCGGTGGGCGCCTATTTCAAGGGGGGCCTGACGCCCACCAACTTCGTCGTCTCGCGCTACGACCGCGCCGCCCCGAATGGGACGGGTGCGGCCAAGGTCGGCGGCAACTACGCCGCCAGCCTGTTGCCCGGACGGGAGGCGAAGGCACGCGGTTTCGGCGACGCGATCTACCTCGACCCCGAGACCCACACGAAGATCGAGGAGGTCGGCTCGGCCAACTTCTTCGGCATCACGCGGGATGGCCGCTTCGTCACCCCGCGCTCGCCCTCGATCCTGCCGGGGATCACCCGCGCCTCCCTGCTGCACCTCGCCCGCGAGCGGCTGGGCCTGGATGCGCGGGAGGACGACGTGTACGTGGACCGCCTGGGCGAGTTCAGCGAGGCCGGGGCCTGCGGGACCGCCGCCGTCATCACGCCCATCGGCGGCATCCAGAACGGCGACCACTTCCACGTCTTCTACTCCGAGACCGAGGTGGGTCCGGTCACCCGCCGCCTGTACGACGAGCTGACGGGGATTCAGTTCGGGGACCGGGAAGCGCCGGAGGGCTGGACCCTCAAGGTGCAGTAATTTGGCTTCCTGCGCCGGGTCGCGTCGGCAGAACTGTCTGCCCTCAACCCCAGAGCCCGGAGTGAGGGCATAGCCCACTCCGTACCAACCAAGTACCCGGACGAGGCTCCCGGCGCAGGGGCACGGTCAATGCCAAGAGGTGCGTATTGCAGTCGCCTACCGTTCGGGGAGGCCGTTGGGATCGGCTCTGACGCTCCTTTCCGGTCGTTCTACTGGGAATGTCGGCCCCCTAACGCTCGGGGAAGTCATAGAAGTTTCCGTAGAGCTTGGCACTCACGATATCGCCGCCGTTATTTCAGTCCCCTAACGCTCGGGGAAATCGTTGAAACCAGGTCGTCCTCGGAGACACCCACGATGAACTTAATATTTCAGTCCCCTAACGCTCGGGGAAATCGTTGAAACTTCCCGGTGACGCCGACCGCATCAACGGCGGTGTGAAATTTCAGTCCCCTAACGCTCGGGGAAATCGTTGAAACCGCAGGAGCGGCGCCACGTCGCGCGTGTGAATGTCCTCGATTTCAGTCCCCTAACGCTCGGGGAAATCGTTGAAACCGATGGCAGCGTGATTGGTCTCCTCGCCGCTGAACTTATTTCAGCCCCCTAACGCTCGGGGAAATCGTTGAAACCGGTTGCCTTGACCATCTTCTGCATTGTGATGACAATTTCAGTCCCCTAACGTTCGGGGAAATCGTTGAAACTTGGAGCAGAACGCCGCGCTTCTCGCCACCGTCTCATTTCAGTCCCCTAACGTTCGGGGAAATCGTTGAAACGCGCTGGCGAGACTCGCGCGGCGGGCGGGGCTGAAATTTCAGTCCCCTAACGTTCGGGGAAATCGTTGAAACGGATGTAGGCCAGGGCGAGGGGGAGCGTTAGGCGGATTTCAGTCCCCTAACGTTCGGGGAAATCGTTGAAACCATCTCGTCGCTACGCTGACTCCCGCTCTGAAGAAATTTCAGTCCCCTAACGTTCGGGGAAATCGTTGAAACAGGTTGTAACGGTCGGGTTCGACCATGAGCGTCCGATTTCAGTCCCCTAACGTTCGGGGAAATCGTTGAAACGGG
>NZ_BFAG01000022.1 GCF_002897375.1 Deinococcus aerius
CGAGGAAGTAGACGCTGCACGTGAGAATGATGCCCAGGACCACGCGGGGGGTGCTGTCCGGGCGGAGGAAGAGGATCAGTTCGAGCGCGCCGAGGCCCAGGGCGAGCAGGGGGTAGGCCACGCTGTCGAGCAGGTAGGGGGGGCGGCCCAGCGGTTCGAGCACCGCACCCAGGACGAAGGCGAGGATGGCGAAGGGGAGCGCGACGAGCAGGCTGCGCCGCCACCCGTCCTCGTCGGGCACGCCCGGGCCCCGGACCAGCCCGCCCAGCCTTTTCCACCACCGGGACGGGCTCACGCCCCACACTCCCACGGTTGGGTGGGGCACCCGCCTGCCCCGTCCACGAGCGGCCTCCCGGCGAGCATCAGCCCTCCGGCCAGGGGGGGAGAGTGGCGGGGCGGCCGCTTGGCCCCTCCGGCGCGGGCCCGACGCCGCCCGCGGCTCCGGGCCCCCCCAGCGCTCCCTGACCCGCCCGGAGGTGCGGCGCTCGTACCCGCTCGGCGTGACTCACGCCCGAACTATCCCACGGGACCGGCCTGCCCGGGTGTGTTCTTGCCGAGCAGACCTTGCGTTCCTCACGCGCCCGCTGCTGGGAGCTGTTTGCCCGGGTCGATTCGCCTGCCCCGCCGCACTCCTTTGCCTGTGGGCGGGAACATGGCTGCGCTACGGGGAGACCTCCACGGCGGGTCCACAACCGCGCCCGGGTCCGGGGTATCCGGCAGGCGTGGGGGGAGGACTGGCGTGCCGCTCCCCGCCCCGCCTCCACATTCTTGAACGTCCTGCCATCCTCCCCATCCCCGTTCCATTAAGCTGGAGTCACAGGAGGTGCGTCATGACCGACAAGGACAAGAGCCTGGGCGAACGTCTGGGCGACGCCGCCGACGCCGTGAAGCACAAGGTGAACGAGGGGGCCGACCGCGCCCGCGCCGAGGGCCACGACTTCAAGGCCGAGACCAGCGACAATCCGCTGGAACGCGCCGTGGAGAAGGGCAAGGGCATGGTGGACCGGGGCAAGGCCGAGCTGCACGACGCGGCCAGTGAGCAGAAGGCCCGGGACGCGGGGAGCTGAAGGAGAGGGACGCGAGGGGGCGCGGTGCACAGGCCGCGCCCCCTCAGCCGTCCCCCCGGTCCACGGTGGCGATGATGACCTCGGCGGGCGGCGTGACCAGCATCCGGTCGATACGCGGGCCGTCGAGGTCCACCACCTCCAGGGTCCAGCCGTCCACGGCGGCCTGCGAGCCCACCTGGGGGAACTCGCCCAGCACCTCCAGCACGTAGCCCGCCAGGGTGCTGAATTCCTCGTGGTCCAGCCGGGGCAGGGGGAGGGTGTCGCGCAGGTCGTGCATCGGGATGCTGCCGTCCACCAGGAACGTCCCGTCCTCCCGGCGCACGATCATGTCGGCCTCCTCGGGGGTGTCCACGCCCGCCAATTCCTTGAGCAGGTCGGTGGCGGTGAGCAGGCCCGAGAAGGTGCCGTACTCGTCCACGGCGATCGCCAGCCGCTGGTGCCCCTCCTGGGTGACCCGGGCGAGCACGTCCTCGGCCCAGGCGGTCTCGGGCACGTACACCACCGGGCGCACGAGGTCCGCGAGGGCCTCCCCGGTGCGGGAGGCGCGCAGCACATCCACCACGTTGAGTTGCCCGATCACCTCGCCGACCTCATCCACCGCCGGGTAGCGGTCGTGGGGCGAGGCGAGGACCCGCTCCACCACGGCGCCCAGCGGGGCGGTCACGTCGAGTGCGATCACGTCCGCCCGGGGAGTCATCAGGTCGCGCACCCGGCGGTCGTTGAAGCGCAGCACCCGGTCGATGCGCCCTGGCTCGCCCTCCTCCAGGCTGCCGCTCTGGGCGGCCTGCTGCACCAGGGCCTTCACGTCCTCCTCGGTGACCCTTTCCTGCGGCTCGCCGCGGATGCCCAGCAGGAGGAGCAGCCCGCGCGTGGTCGTCTCCAGCAGCCACACCACGGGCCGCACCGCCCGCGAAAGCACCGCGAAGAAGGGGGCGACCCGGGCGGCCAGGCCCTCGGGGTTGCGCAGGGCGATGTTCTTGGGGGCGAGTTCCCCCAGCACGAGCGAGAGGAAGGTCACCAGCAGGACGACGGCGACCGAGGCGGCGGTATCCGCATTCCCCCCGAAGAGGGGCCGCAGGACGGGTTCCAGGTAGCGGGTGAGGTTGCCCCCGGCGAAGACGGCGCTGACCGTGCCGATCAGGGTGATCCCGACCTGCACGGTGGCGAGAAAGGCGCCGGGCCGCTCGGCGAGTTCCAGGGCGCGGGCGGCCCCCCGGTGCCCCGCGGTCGCCTGGGCCTGGAGCCGGGACTTGCGGGCCGAGACCACCCCGAGTTCCGAGCCGGAGAAGAAGCCGTTCACGATCAGCAGCAGCACCAGGATGCCGAATTCGACGAAGGGGTTGCCCACGGGGGGCAGTGTAGGGGAAAGCGTCGCTGGCCTTTGGCGCCCGGCCCGGAGTCTTCAGCCTCCCTGAAGCCCGCCCTACCGCCGCATCTCCAGAGCCACCGTGGGCTTTCTCCCGTTCCCGCCCACCGTGCAGCTTACGGGGATAGGGGCGGCGCCAGCGTCCCCGAGGGTGCGGAGGGTAAAGCTCGCCTCCAGGCCCGTCTGCGTGTAGCCCTCCACCACCCTGTTCCCGATGGTCAGGGTCTGCCGCCGCACCTCGCGCTCGCACAGCATCCTCACGTCCTCCGGCGAAACGGGCCGGGGCCCGAGGGCGGCGTAGAGCCCCACCCCGGCGAGCAAGGCGGCCGCCAACGCCACCAGGACGGTTCGCCACTCCAGCCCGGCCGTGGCCGCTGCGTTGTTCATGGTTTTACTTTACGGGACGGCTAGACATGACTCCCGGCGGTAGAGCTCAGTCCGAGGGCAGCGGCACCCCCGCGTCCTGTTGTCGGCGCAGGATGACCTGCCGGAACAGGGCGATCAGGGCGGGCGCGTGCGTCTCGAAGGCGAAGTCCTCCCGGGCGGCGCGGGCGTTGGCGGTGAGCTGCGCGAGGCGGGGACGGTCCCGCAGTTGTGCGGCGGCGTCCGCGAAGTCGCGGAAGAAGAGGCCGAAGTCGTGCCGCTGCGCGAGGGTCTGCATGGCGACGAGGGAATGGCGGTTGTCGCGCATGATCCAGGGCAGGCCCGCCGCCGCGTAGGTGCCCAGCCGGGCGGGCAGGTTGAGGTCGTCCCAGTTCGCCCGGCGCAGGTCGCCGCCGTTGCGCGAGTCGAAGATCTGGACCCAGCCCGCGTCGTACTGCGACAGCTCACGCACCCAGCCCGCCGGGGTCACGGTGGGGTGCAGGTGCATGTGGCCCGTCTCCAACCCCTCGCGCGACCAGTTGGGGAACCACTCGTGGAACTGCGCCCCGTAGAAGTGGACGTGGATGCCCGCCGCCGCGATCTCCTCCCACGGCACCAGGCCGATGGGCCGCCCCGCGCAGACGGTGTGAATCTGCCCGTCGCGCCCCGAGAGCTTGGGCGCCCACTCGTCCGTCATCCACACCCGGCTGGGCAGGTCGCCGTCGAGGAGGAGGGTGGGCTTGTCCCCGAGGCGGCCCCCGGTGGCGAGCCGGAACCAGTCGCGGTTTTCCGGGCTGATGAACACGTGCCCGTCCGCCCGCTCCAGCACCTCGACCAGGGTGGGCCACAGGCCGTGCTCCAGGCAGATGAAGGGCCCTTCCTTGAAGTGGAAGACGGCGGGAATGTCGGGCAGGGCGCTCAAGATCTGGTGGATAAAGGCGAGGTCCTGCCAGTTGAGGAGCGCGTAGATCACGTCGGGCCGGGCGGCCCAGACCCGCTCGCGCCAGGCGTCGCCCAGGGGCAGCGTCTCGATGTGCCCGAAGGGAAAAGGCCCCGCCGAGTCCCAGGTCTCGGTCTTCGGGAGCCACAGGGCCGAGAGCCGGTGCCCCAGCGCCTCCAGGGCCGTGATCCGCTCGGGATTGAAGCCCAGCGAGCCCACGAGGAGGACGTGCAGGCCGTCCCGGGCGGGGCGGGGGCGCGGCGCGGCGAAGGGGCCGTAGCGTTCCCGCTCGTCCGTGCGCATTCCGCGCGAGGGCTGGAAGTTGAGCCACACGTCCTCCCCCACCCCGTAGTGCGCCCGGTAGCGTGACAGCCCGCCCACAAAGCCCGCGATGATCTTGTGCCGCTGGTCGGGGTGGTCCACCCACTCGCAGGTGAGTTCCCCGGCGTAGGCGAAGCGCGCCCCGTGGTCGAGCAGGCCCCGCCAGAAGTTCAGCTCCAGCCGGTCCGAAACCTCCGCCTCGCGGGGGACCCAGCGCACGGCGTCCTGACGGCGGTGCATGACCTGGACCAGGGCCAGGGGGTTGCCGCTCGGCACCCGCTCGCCCCGCTTCGCCGCCGGGGGGGAGGCGATCACCTCCGCCTCGCGGCCTACGGCCTCCTCACCGCGCAGGGTGGGGCCGTAATTCCAGTACGCCCAGCGCACTCCCCCGTAGGCGAGGTCCACCTCGGGCCGGGCGTCCAGCAGGTCGGCGAGGGTCCCGAGGTGGTCGGGGTAGTACACGTCGTCGGACGGCAGGTAGGCGAGGTAGGGGCCCCGCGCCTCCCGGGTGGCGACGTTCAGGGCGTGCCCCAAGCCGCGGTTGCGCTCAAAGCGGATGAGCCGCACCCGGGGATCGGCCAAGTAGGGCGCGAGCACGTCGGTGGTCTCGTCCGGCGAGCCGTCGTCCAGCACGATGAGTTCCCAGTCGGTCAGCGTCTGGGCGAGGAGGCTCTCGAGGGCGCGCGGCAGGAAGGCCGCCTGCTTGAAGGTGGGCATCAGGACGGAGACCCGGGGCGCGGGGGGCTCAGCGCGCGGCATCGGGCGCTCCGGGACGGGAAGGGGGAACGTTCACCGGGCCAGCATGGCCCAGGAGGGCATTCATCGTCCAGGGCGACTTCGGCGGGCACGCGCCGACGTACACTCGGGCCGGAGGCGATCCATGCGTAACCATCCCGTTCGTCGCCCGCTCGCCGGACTCCTCCTCGCCGCCGGGCTCGCCGTGGCGGGGGGGCTGGCCCTTCAGAAAGACCGCGCTCCCGGAACCGGCCAGTGGTCCACCCGCGCCCCCATTCCCCTGGCCGACGGGGAGGTGGGCGTGGCCGAGGTGGGGGGCCGCATTCACGTGCTCGGCGGCTACAGCGGGAACGGGCGGCTGCACGCCGAGTACGACCCCGGAACAGATACCTGGCGGCTGCGCGCCCCCCTTCCCCGCGCCCTGCACCACGTCGGGGCGGCGGGGCTGGACGGCAAGCTCTACCTCGTCGGGGGGTACGACCACGCGAGCGGGCGGGGGGTGGCGGACGTGTTCGAGTACGACCCCGGGACGGACCGCTGGCGGGCCCGGGCGCCCATGCCCACCGCCCGGGGTGCCCTGGGGGTGGCCGTGCTCGGCGGCAGGCTGTACGCAGTCGGGGGCCGCGACCGGGCGGACACCGGGGCGAACGAGCGGTACGACCCGGCCACGAACACCTGGACGGGCCTCGCGCCGCTGCCCACCCCGCGCGACCACCTCGCGGTCGTGGCGCTGGGCGGGCGGGTTCACGCGGTCGCCGGGCGGCTGGAGACGTACACCCGCAACACGGGCGTCCACGAGGCCTACGACCCCGGGATGAACCGCTGGACCCCCCTCGCCCCGCTGCCCACGCCCCGGAGCGGGGTGGCGGCGGCGGTGCTCGGCGGGCGGCTGTTCGTCCTCGGGGGGGAGGGGACACAGGGCACGTTCCACCAGAACGAGGCCTACGACCCCGGGCGGAACTGCTGGACCCGGATGGCCCCCCTGCCGACCGCTCGGCACGGGACGGGCGCAGCGGTGGTGAACGGGGTCATGTACGTCCCGACCGGTGCGCCCACCCCGGGAGCCTCCCGAACCGCCGTGAACGAGGCGTTCACCTGGAGTCCGGGGGAGGCACCTCTGCCCTGCACGGGGTCAGGTCGTCCCGGAGCGGGGAGGCGCGGGCCAAGCCGAACACCGGGTACGCCCGGCGGTTGACCGAACTCCTCCTGGACGGGAAGGAGCGGCTGAGCCGTGCCGCCGGGGCCTGCCGGAGGGGCGGGCTCATCCCGTCACGCCGCGCGGCCCGGTCAGGGTTCGCCTTCCTCCCCCTCCCGCTTCGGCAGGGCCGCCCGCAGCGCCGCCACCTCCTGCCGCAGGGCCGAGAGTTCCCGGCGCAGGGCGGCGTTCGTCACCTCGCCCTCGCCCCCCTCGGCGTCCTGGTCGCGGCCCACGAAGAAGCTGGCGACAGACGCCGTGATGTAGCCGAAGACCGCGAAGCCGTACAGGGCGAGCAGCCAGGTGAGAAACCGGCCCTCGGCGGTCTTCGGGAAGTAGTCCGAGCCCATCGTCACGAGCACCATCGCCGTCCACCACAGCCAGGGCACGTACCCGGTGAGGCCACTCTCCCGCGCGGGGGGCACGTCCTCGAAGGCGAGCATCCCCGCCGCGCCCACCAGCGCCACGAGCAGCGTGAGCAGCGCGACGTAGCCCACCCCCCGGCGCCGAACGGCCCGCCCCGCGGCGCGGAAGCCCCGGTTGAGGGAGGTCAGGAGCCGCACCAGGTTCAGGGACCGGGTGGCCCGCAGGAGCCGCAGGGCGCGCAGCGCCCGAATCGCCCTCAGCACCCGCAGGGCGGGGAGCAGCAGCGACACGAGCGTGAGCCAGTTCGAGCGCAGGTAGGCCCGCTTGTCGGGCGCCACCGTAAAGGAGAGCAGGAAGTCGAGGACGAACAGCACCCAGATGACGTTGCTCAGGAACTGGAGCCCCGGGGTCAGGCCGCGCGTGAGGTCGAGGACGAGCAGCCCCAGCCACACGAACCCCAGGACCGTCATGGGGCCGTCGGTCAGGCGGTCGAGGTGCCGCAGCAACTCCAGGCGCTCGCGGTGCAGGTTCTCGGCTTCGGGCCGCTGGGACATGGGGGCCACCGTATCAGCCTGGGCGTGCCGGGGCGGCGCCACATCCCGCGGACGCCCGGCGGGAAGGCGCGGGGATCAGCGGTAGCGGGCACCACACCGCCCGCCAGGAGAACAAAATTGAACCGGCGCCGTTCCTGGCGCTCGGGCAGCGGTTGGTGCAGGGCGCCCCTCCGGCCCCGTCTCAGGACCGCGAAGAGCAGCAGCGCGACGACCACCGCGAAGACCACGCCCGCGACGGCGAACATGATCCACCACGACAGGTCCACCCGGTCGGCGCGAGGGCCCAGGGAGAGGCCGCCAGGCAGCGGCCCGGGCAGGTCAGCACGAGCGGCATGGCGGCGCGGCGCGTGCGTCTAGGACACATCCTCAGGAACATCCCCTTCCCTTTTGTCGTACTGTGGTAGAAAAACCGTACGGCTGGCTCCGGCGATTTGTCAACGTGGGTGGGACTTCGGGAACGGGGAGCGTCCTCACCCAGCCTTTAACCGCCGTGGGGAATGCCCGGGGTGGTGAGAACGGTGGACGCCCACCCTGGCCCGCGCCTCCCGCCGCGCCTGGCCCCCGGGCCGAAGCCCGCCAGCCGCCAGGCACACTGGGGGCATGACCGCCCCACGCCCGCAGCTCTCCCCCTCGCTCTACCGCGTCTAAAGCGCGTTCCGGTGCGAGCTGAGCAAGTTCACCAACGCGCAGCGACAGCGCATCCAGAAAGCGGGCCTCACGCCCCAGCAGTTCTCGCTGCTGGTGCTCCTGGGCGCCTCCCGCGACGAGGGGGTGAACATCGGCGCCGCCGCCGAGGAGCTGCACATCGCGCACAACAGCGTGGTCGGGCTGTCGCAGCGGGCCGAGCAGGCGGGGCTGCTCACCCGGGTCTCGGCTGGGGGACGGCGCCAGGGCACCACGCTGCACCTGACCGAGCTGGGGGCGCGCCGTCTGGACGAGGTCACCCGAACGCTCATCACCGAACTCGCCGGGGACCGCCTGCTGCTGGTGGAGACCCTGTCGCGGTGGAACACCGTCCTGGCGGCGCGGGGGCTGGCGCCCGGGGGCGCGGCCCGGGGGGGGGACGCCCGGTACGGGGTGCGCCGGGCCCTGGCGCCGGACAAACCCCTGGTCTGGCACCTGCTGCAACTGTACCTGCACGAACTCAGCCCCCTGCTGAACGCCGTTCCCGACGAGCGGGGGCAGTACGGCTACCCGGCCTTCGACGCCTACTGGGGGGGCGAGGGGCATATTCCGTACCTCTTCCACGCCGAGGAGCGGCCCGCCGGGTTCGCGCTCGTGCGGCGCCGGGCGGACAAGCCCGGGCCCTGGCATGTCCTGGAGGAGTTCTGCGTGCTGCGGCCCTACCAGGGTCAGGGCCTGGGCGCCGCGTTGATCGGCGAGGTGCTGCGCCGGCACCCGGGCCGCTGGTCGGTGGCGTCCCTCCAGCGCAACCCCTTCACCCACCACTTCTGGGAGTACGTGCTGCCGCGCCACGCCGCCGCGCCCCCCGTCAGCGAGCCGGACGAGACGCGGCCGGAGGTCACCCACTTCACCTTCGAGGTGTCTATTCCTGCGGCCCGGGCGTGAGTCCCGGGCCGCGGGCGAACACCACCTCCACGTGGGCGCCCTGCCTGAGTTCGCTGGTCAGGGTGATCTGGCCCCCGTGCTGCTCGACGATCCAGGCGGCGATGGACAGGCCCAGGCCCGGGTCGCGCGCCCGCGCGGGGTCGGCCCGGTAGAACCGCTTGAAGAGGTGCGGCAGGTCCCCGGGCGGGATGCCCGCCCCCTCGTCGCGGACGACCAGCCGGACCCCGGCCCCGCCCGCCTCCAGGCGGCCACCCACACCCGGGGGCGAAACCGCATTGAGTGGAGCGCCGAGCCCGGGGGCGCCAACACCTATCAGGTTCTCTTCAACTTCGAGGGGGGCCCGGGACGGCAATACGGTGGGCGGCACGCCCGCCGCCGCGCCCCGTCCGCGCTCCCGGCGTACACCCAGGCTCACCCGCTCGTCCACGTTCACCGCCCCCTCGGCCAGCAGCGCGGCCCCCAGCACCATGACGGCGGGCAGGAGCCAGAAGCTGGCCCGCTCACGAGGAGTCTTTCCCCCCCAGCACCCGTCGGCGGACCCGCGACCCCTCGCTCCCCGGCGGGCCAGCCCTCACGCTGCCGCCCGCAGTCGCCCTCGGTCTCCCGCCTGGCCTCTGCGATATCGTCGCCGTACCCAATCCCCACGCCGTGCTGAGGGCGGCGCACCTCGGAGGCGGTCTCGACCGTGACCCGGTCAGTGTTGGGAGTCACGTCCTGCCCGACCCCTTGCAGGCGCTTGGGGGCGACGTTCAGGTTGGCGGCCACGCTGCCCCTAATACCGGCTGACGGGTGGGCGACCTCCCGCCTCCCCCGGCGCGGGGCAGCCGTGCTGGCGAGAAGAATGTCAGGCTCGGCGGGAGCGTCCGCGCCGCCGGGAACGCGTTCGGCCGGGACCGGATCACGCGCCCCTCCCGCCCGCGCTCCCGTGGGTCCGCCGCCCACCCGGCGCCCGGATGAGGCATGCTGGGAGCCGCCCGAGGTCTCCGTTGCGTTCTGATCCCCCCCCGCCTCCCACCCTCCACTTCCGGCCCCGCTCGGCGGCGGACTGGCTGCGCTTCGCGGGGTGGGGCCGCGCCCTGCTGTGGCAGTCGGTGCGGGAGGTCAGCCGCCTGCCCGCGAACCTGACGCCGGGGCAGCGGGACGCCGTGCAGAAACGGCTGAGCGCCCGGCTGCTCGGCCACCTGCGGGTGCGCCTGCTGGTGCGGGGCCGCGAGCATGTGGGGCGCGGCCCGTATCTGGTGGCGGCCCTGCACGAGGGCATCGCGGACGTGCTGGCCCTGCTGCACCTGCCGTTGCCCCTGCGGTTCGTCGCGCGGGGGGAAATCTTTACCTGGCCCGGCGTCGGCCCGGCGATTACCCGGCTGGGGCACGTGAGCATCGACCCGGAGAGCGGGTCCGGGGGCTACCGCCACCTGCTCGGGCAGGCGCGGGCGATCACGGCGGGGGGAGAGAGCCTCGTCCTGTTTCCGCAGGGCACCGTGCTGGGCCTGGAGACGGACTTCCAGCGGGGGGCCTTCGCCCTCGCGCGGCACCTGGGCCTGCCGATCCTGCCGGTGGCCCTGACCGGCACCCACCGCGTGTGGGAGCACCCCTTCACCCCGGCGCTGCGCTACGGGCAGCCGGTGGGGCTGCGGGTTCTCCCAGCGGTCACCCGCGAGGAGGTGCGCCGCACGCCCCCCGAGGAACTGCGCGTGGGGCTGCGCCGCCGCCTGAAGAGTGCGGCCCTGGAGCCTGGCCTGCCGCCCCCCCGCCGCTACGACCCGGAGCGCGACGGCTACTGGGACGGCTTCCACTTCGCCATCGACCCGGACTTCCCCCGGGTGTATGACCTCGTGGCGGCCCACCGCCGCGCCCTGGGCGGGGAGACCGCGTGAGGAACGGTCCGGGCTTCGCCTTCGCGCAGAACAGGGCGGCCAGCGCGGCGGCAGAGGGTAGACGAACCCGGTGGGCCGCAGATGAAGGGCGCGCGGACGGGCAAAGCCGCAGGGCAAGAGCCCAAGGGCGAGGAGACCGACGGGCGGCGAGGCAAGACCCGCTGGCCCGCCTGAGCAGGCCTGTCACCCTGGGCCACGCGGGGGGCTTGCGCCGAGACGCTTCGCCTCCGCTCGGCATGACGAGGTTTCTGCGCGCCGTCCCACGATGCCTTCCCGGATGTTCCGAATTCCGAGCCGGTCGGGATTAACCCCTGCCATCTCCCCCGACCACCCCGCGGCCCCGGCCCACGCTCCTCTTCCGCAGCGCCCGCCAGGCGAGCAGCCCGGCGAGCAGGTAGGTCAGCGCGTCCACGTTGATCACCCACGCGCCCACGCGGTCACCCAGCACCCCCGACACACCCATTCCCAGCAGCAGGGTGAGGCCCAGCAGCCCCGAACACGCGCTGAACACCCGCCCGAGGGCCTCCTGGGGCGCGGCCCGCTGGAGGCCCAGGCCCTGCGCCGTGCCGAAGACCGCGAACGGCAGCCCGGCGACGGCGGTGAGGACGACCGCAGGCCAGACCTCCCGGTAGAGAAGCGCGTAGTTGAAAATCGCCACCAGCAACAGGCCGCTTCCCAGCGCGCCGAGGGCCAGCAGGCGCAGGGCGGGCCAGCGGTCGGCGACCCGCGCCACCGCCCAGGCCCCCACGGCGCCGCCGAGCGCCTGGGCCGACATGATCAGGCCGAGCGCCCGCCCGTCCCCGCCCGGGATGTCCCGGACGAAGGGCGCCATCAGCGTGGAGATGAACCCCTCGCCGAACGCGACGACCGCCACGACGACGAAGATCACGCGCAGGGTGGAACTCCCCGCCACGACCGCCAGCCCCTCGCGCCACTCCCGGAGGAAGGCAACCCGTCCGGGCCGGGAGACCCGTTCCGCCGGGGCACCCGCCACCCCCGCGAGCAGCAGGGCCGCCACCACGAACGTCAGCGCGTCAAGGAGGATCACCGCCGGGAAGCCCAGCCGCGCCAGCACCAGGCCCCCCAGCCCCGGGCCGATCAGGCGCGCGAGGTTGTTGTTCAGGGCGTTCAGGCCGCTGGCCTCCCCCAGCCGCTCCCGCCCCACCAGGGTGGGCAGCAGCGCGTTCTCCGCCGGGCCGAGGAACTGGCCGACGCTCGACGCCAGGAAGCCGACCAGGGCCATGAGCGGCCACGGCGCATGCGCGGCGGGCAGGAAGCCCAGCGTGACCACGGCCAGCCCCACGTTCGCCCAGACGAGGACCCGGCGGTAGTCCAGCCGGTCCACCAGGACGCCCGCGAATTGGCCCACCACCACGGGGGGAACGGCCCCCGCCATCAGCACCAGGGCGGTCGCCAGCGTGGAGCCCGTCTCGCCGTACACCTGGACGGGCAGCGCGATGAAGAGCGCCCCGTTCCCGACCCAGGAGACCAGCCCCGCCCACCACACCCGGGCGAAACTGGCCTGAAGGAGCAGCGGGCGGTCGGGAGCCATGCCGCCACGGTGCGGGCTAGGCTACTGCAAATGACACTCCCCGATTCACCCAGCTTCCACCAGGTCACCGACCCCCGACAGGCGGCGATCCTGACGGACCCGGCGGGCAAGGCGTTCTTCGCGCCCTTCCTGGCCCGGGAACGCACGGTGCGGGAGGCCGCCGAGATCGTGGGCTGCGCCCTGAACACCATGCTCTACCGGGTAAGGGTCATGCTGGCAGCGGGACTCCTGAAGGTGGTGGAGGTGAGGCCCCGCGCGGGGCGGGCGATCAAGGTCTACCGCTCGGTCTACGACGCCTATTTCGTGCCGTTCGGCGTCACGCCCTACGCCACGCTGGAGGAGCGGGTGGCCGCGCAGGGCAGGCCGCTGTTCGCCCGCCTGACCTCCGCCTACGCGGCGGCGCTCCACGCCCATGGGCTCTTCGGGAACGCCCTCCTGCTGGGCGAGAACGGGGCAGTCTGGACGACGGACCTGCCGCCCGAGGTCACGCGCGACGGCAGGCCGCTCGTGTTCTCGGACATGACCGTGCATCTGGAGACGGATCAGGCGCACCAGGCGGCGCGGCAACTGTCGGGGGCCTTCCGGGAGGCGATTCAGGCCGAGCAGCAGCAAGCATCCGGGCGGACGAGCGGGTACGTGATGATGGTGGCGCTCATTCCGCTGGACGCCGGGCCGTAGACCAGCGGTTCCTCCCGGAACACCGCCCTCAGTTCCGCAGCCCGCCCAAGTGGTCGTCGAGCTACCGTCCGGGCGGGGGCCCACCCCGCTGACCTGAGCGGTTCTGGAGGACCGCGTGCCGACCACCCTGGAATTCATTGGCAAGGCCATTGTCGAGCGCGGCGGCGAGCGAATCGGGCGGGCGAAGGAAGGCGTCATCGACCTGCGGGAGGTGGGGTACTCGCGCTCCCCTTCGGGTCGGTCTTCGAGCTGGGGCCGCGGGCGGTGCTCGCGGCAGTGAGCGACGACCTCGTGCCGGGGGTGGGACTGGCCCACCAGCAGGGTCCGCGGATGGGCCGCACCCTCTTCCTAAGCAGCCGGGGCAGCCCGCTCGGCGGCGTCCTCGACCTGCACTTCGACCCGGACTCGGGCCGAGTGACCGACTGGGCCACATGCTGATCGCCCTGCTCCTCGCGCTGGGTGTGCTCGCGGCCCCGGCCAGCAGACGCCGGGAAGCAGAGCCGGCCCTCCCCCTCAGCGCGCCCGGTCCTGCGCCCGCCGCACCAGGCCGGGGACGAGGGCGCGCGGCAGGAAGCGGGGCGTGAGCGCGAGAAGCTGGTTGGCCCGGCCCACTACCCGCACGGCCTGCCCGCGCAACATGGCGTCGATCCCCTCGCGGGCCACCTCCCCGGGGCCCGGAATCTCGCGGCCCTGAAGCAGGCGGCTCTCCTCCAGCCGGGCGCGGGCCTGGAACCCCGTCTCGACCGGGCCGGGACAGAGCGCCGTGACGTTCACGCCGCTGCCGCGCACCTCCTCGTTCAGCGCCTCCGAGAGGCTGAGCACGTAGGCCTTGGTGGCGTAATACACGGCCATCAGCGGCCCGGGCATGAAGGCGGCGGTGCTCGCCACGTTCAGCACCCGGCCCCGGCCCCGCGCCACCATGCCGGGCAGGAAGCGGCGGGTCAGGTCGGTCAGGGTCGCCACGTTGACCTGGATCATGTCCCGCGTCTGCCCCGGGTCCAGGGTGATGAACTCGCCGTAGGAGGCGAACCCCGCGTTGTTCACCAGGAAATCGACCGTCAGGCCCAACTCCCCGACCTCGCGCTCCAGCCACTCCCCCGCGTCCGGCAGGGCCAGGTCGAGCGGGACGGGGAAGGCCCGGACCCCGTGCGCCGCCTCCAGCTCCCGAGCGAGGGCCTGAAGCCTGCTCCCCGTGCGCGCCACGAGGATGACGTGAATGCCCCGGGCGGCGAGTTCGCGGGCCAGCGCCTCACCGATGCCGCCACTCGCGCCGGTGACGAGGGCGGTGCGGGCGGAGGACGGGGAGTTGGTCTGCGGCTGAGTCATAGGGGAACCTCCCGGAAGGCGTGCACTTAATGACCTTCGGTTAGTTACTCTTACTTACCGCGGGTCAATCTGTCAAGCCATCCGCCTCCCCGGCTCAACGATTTTCCTGTTTGTCGGCGGCGGAGTTTCTCGGCTATAGTTGACCCGTGGTTATTCATACGCGCGCGCGCACGCCGGAGTCCAAGCTGGAGCGGCGGGGGCGCATCCTCGACGAGGCGCTGGCCCTGTGGCGGGAGCGGCGCTACCCGGACGTGACGCTGGCGGACATCGCGGGGCGGGTCGGCCTGACCAAGCCCGCGCTGTTCGCCTATTTCGCCACCAAGGAGGAGCTGTTCCTGAGCCTGTACGAGCGCCTGCTGGGGGAGTGGTTCGATGCGCTCGACCGGCACCTGCGCCTGGGCGGCACGCACACCCCGCCCAGCCTGGCCCTGCTGCTCGCCACCCTGACCACCGAGCGGCCCGCGCTCGCCCGCCTGATCCCGCTGCTCGCCGGGCTGCTCGAACACAACGTCACCGCGGCCCGGGCGGCGGAACACAAGACCTGGGTGGCCTCGCGCCTGGCGGTGACCGCCCCCCTGCTGGAGGCGGCCCTGCCCGGACTGCCGGGCGGAAGCGGCCCCGCCCTCCTGACCTACACCCAGGCCCTCGTCGCGGGGCTGCAACCCCTGGGCGAGCCCTCCCCCGCCGTGCGCGAGGCGCTGGCGACGACGGGCCTGGGCGCCCTGCACGTGGACTTCGAGGCAGCGCTGGGGGAAAGCCTGACGGCCCTCGTGCGCGGGATGGTCCACCCCGCGGGGGAGGACGGCCGATGACCCGGCAACGCAACTGGGCGGGCAACCTCACGTACCGCGCGGCGAACTGGCACTCCCCCCGCAGCGTGGGGGAGGTGCGGGAACGGGTCCGCCGCGCCGACCGGGTGAAGGTGCTGGGCTCCCGCCATTCCTTCAACGGCATTGCGGACACGGACGGGGCCATGCTCTCGCTGGAACACCTGAACCGCGTCGTGGGACTCGACCGCGAGCGGGGCACGGTGACGGTCGAGGGCGGAATCCGGTACGGGGAACTCAGCCGCTTTCTCCACGGGCAGGGGTACGCGCTGCCCAACCTGGCCTCGCTGCCGCATATCTCGGTGGCGGGCGCGTGCATGACGGCGACGCACGGCTCGGGGGACCGGGTGGGCAACCTCGCCACGGCGGTCTCGGCCCTGGAACTCGTGACGGCGGACGGCGAGGTCGTCGAGGTTTCCCGGGAGGGGAACCCAGAGACCTTCCCGGGCATGGTCGTCGGGCTGGGAGGGCTGGGCATCGTCACTCGGCTGACGCTGGACGTGATGCCCACTTTCGAGATGCGGCAGGACGTGTATGAGGATCTGGCGCTGGAGGTGCTGGAAACCCACTTCGACGCGGTCCTGTCGAGTGCGGACAGCGTGAGCCTCTTCACCGACTGGCGGCGCCCGCGCTTCTACCAGGCCTGGCTCAAGCGCCGCGTGACGGGGCGGGACCCCTTTGGGCCGCCGCGCGAGTGGTTCGGCGCGAGACCCGCCCCGGGGGACCGGCACCCCATCCCCGGCCTCTCGCCCGTGAACTGCACCCCGCAGATGGGCGTGCCCGGACCCTGGCACGAGCGCCTGCCGCACTTCCGCCTGGAGTACACCCCCAGCAGCGGCGAGGAACTGCAAAGCGAATACCTCGTGCCCCGGCAACACGCCCTCGCCGCCTTCCGGGCCATTCACGCTCTAGGCGAGCAGATGGCCCCCATCCTGCAAGTCGCCGAGGTTCGCTCCGTCGCCGCCGACGACCTGTGGATGAGCCCTTTTTACCGGCAGCCCTGCGTCGGCCTCCACTTCACCTGGCGCCGGGACGAGGCGGCGGTCCGGGCCTTCCTCCCGCACCTGGAGGCGGCCCTCGCCCCCCTCGCGGCCCGGCCCCATTGGGGCAAGGTGTTCACGCTCCCCCCCGAGGCCCTGCCCGGCCTGTTCGGGAAGCTGCCGGACTTCCGCCGCCTGCTGGAGGAGTACGACCCGCAGGGCAAGTTCCGCAACGCCTTTCTCGACCGGTACATCTTCGGGGCGGCGAGGCCCGGCGTCCCTGAACTTCTCGCAACCGTCGCGGAAGGGTGAAGGCAGAAGGCCAGGAGGAGCGCCTTCCGTCCCCTGCCCGCCCACTCTCGCTATCGGTCTCTTTCAGGAACCTCCCCCCTCCCCCGCCGGGAATGCCAGACTCAGCCATGCTTGAATACCGCACCTTCGGCGCGAACACCTACCTCCTGCGGACCCCGGAGGGGACCCTCCTGGTGGACAGCGGCCTGAGCCGGACCCGGGAGCAGGTTCTCGCCTGGGCGCGCGAGGAGGGCGTCCGGGCCGTCCTCCTCACCCACCACCACCCCGACCACGCGGGCGGCGCGCGGCACCTGTGGGAGGCACTCGCCCTGCCGATCTACGCCCACCCGCTGGACGTGCCGTACCTGACGGGCGAGGTGCCCCGGCCACCCCTGGGGCTCCCGGTGGTGGGGCGTATCCTGAACTTTCCCGTGCCCCCGGTGCCGCGCGCCGCCCTCCAGACGCTGGAGGAGGGCGACTCGCTGATGGTCTGGGAGGTGGTGCACCTGCCGGGCCACACGCCGGGACAGATCGGCCTGATGCGCGAGGGGGTCCTGATCGCGGCGGACGCTGTCGGCTCGCGGCGGGGCCGGGCCGCCCTGCCCCCCGGCTTCCTGAACGAGGACCAGGAGCAGACCCGCCGCACGGTTCGCAAGATCGCCAACATGGAGCCGCGCGAGGTGTACGTCGGGCACGGCCCCGTTCTCACGGGCGGGGAGGTGCGGGCGCTGGCAGAGCGGCTGGGCGTGTGATGCGAAGGGGCCGGGTCAGACCCCCACTCGCCGCCCTCCTGTTGACCGGGTTGTGACCGCGGAGTATATGTATTCTTAAGCTAGGTCACAATCTTCGCGTTCTGGTCGGCACAGGAGGTCTCATGCCTCCGCCGTGCCCGGTTTGGGGAGGTCTCCATGAAACGTCTGGGTCTGCCGCTTTCCCTCCTGCTCCTGGCCAGCCTGGCCGGGGCGCAGAAGACGACCCTCACCATCGAGAGCTGGCGCAACGACGATCTCAAGGTCTGGCGCGACAGCATCATCCCGGCGTTCGAGAAGCAGTACCCCAATATCCACGTGGTCTTCTCGCCCACCGCCCCCACCGAGTACAACGCGGTGGTGGACGCCAAACTCAAGGCGGGCACGGCGGGCGACCTCATCACCTGCCGCCCCTTCGACAAGAGCCTGGAACTGTATCAGGCGAGGCGGCTCGTCAGCCTGAATAGCCTGCCGGGGCTGAAGAACTTCGACGCCATCGCCAAGGCTGCCTGGTCCACCGATGACGGCAAGACCACCTTCTGCGTGCCGATGGCCTCGGTGATCCACGGCTTCCTGTACAACAAGGCGCTGTTCAAGGAACTCGGGCTGAGCGTGCCCACAACCGAGACGGCGTTCCTGAACACCCTCGCCAAGATCAAGCAAAGCGGCAAGTATGCCCCGCTGGTGATGGGCACCAAGGACCAGTGGGAGTCGGCCACGATGGGCTACCAGAATATCGGCCCGACGCTGTGGGAGGGCGAGAAGGGGCGCAAGGGGCTGATCGCCGGGACGGCGCAGTACAACAAGGGCGGCTTCCTCCAGGCGTTCAACTCGCTGGCGAAGTGGAAGGACTACCTGCCGCAGGGCTACCAGGCGCTCGCCTACCCCGACGCGCAGAACCTGTTCGCGCAGGGGCGCGGGGTGATCTACCCGGCGGGAAGCTGGGACATCGGCACCTTCCGGCAGATGAACCCGAACCTGGACCTGGGTGCGTTCCCGCCGTACTCCATCAACGGCAAGAAGTGCGTGATCGACGATCACCCCGACATCGCCATGGGCATCAACGCGGCGAGCAAGAACCAGGCGGCGGCGCGGACCTTCCTGAACTGGGTGGCGTCCGACGCCTTTGCCAGCCTGTACGCGAACGCGCTGCCCGGCTTCTTCCCGCTGGCGAACGTGAAGTACACGGTGAAGGACCCGGTCGCGCAGGAGTTCCTGAAGTGGCGCTCCCAGTGCGGCAAGAGCTTCCGGTCCTCGTACCAGATTCTCTCGCGCAACGCCAACCCGAACAACGAGAACGACCTGTGGAACGTCTCCTCGCAGGTCCTCAACGGCAGCCTGACCCCCAAGGCCGCCGCCGACCTGGTGCAGAAGAACCTGGCGTCCTGGTACGCGCCGCAGAAGGGCAAGTAGGCCGGCTCATCTCCCGCAAGGCCCGCCCGGTTCGCGCCCGGCCGGGCCTTTTTCCCCATCCGAGGATGACCGCATGGCCCATACTTCCCTGTCCGCCACCTCGTCCTCTGCCCGCGTGAAGCGGCGCCGCCCCTTTCCCTGGCACATCGCCGTCTTTCTCGCGCCCGCCGTGCTGATCTACACCGTGGTGATGATCTACCCCATCCTGTCCTCGCTGTGGCTGTCGTTGAACAACCAGTCGGGGGGAAGGGCGGCCTTCGTCGGGCTGGCGAACTACCAGAAGTTGCTGGGAAGCGAGCTGTACGCGCAGCCCCTGTGGAACGCGCTGCGGAACAACGTCGTGTTCTTCCTGATCCACATGCTCGTGCAGAACCCGGTGGGATTGCTCCTCGCCGTGCTGCTGAGTTTCCGGCTGCGGGGGAGCGCGGTCTACCGCACGCTGCTGTTCACGCCGACGGTGCTGTCGGTGGTCATCATCGGCTTCGCGTGGAAGCTGATCCTGAACCCGGTATGGGGGGTGCAACGCGCGCTGCTGACCCCGTTGGGGCTGGAACACCTCGACCAGCCGTGGCTGGGGTTGCCGAACACGGCCCTGCCCACCCTGTCGCTCATCAGCGTGTGGCAGAACATCGGCATCCCGATGCTGCTGTTCCTCGCCGCGCTCGTCCGCATCCCCGACGAGCTGTACGAGGCCGCGCGGCTGGACGGGGCGGGCGGGTGGACGATCTTCCGGCGCATCCAACTGCCGCTGATCCTGCCCACCGTGGGGATCGTCAGCGTGCTGACCTTCGTGGGGAACTTCAACGCCTTCGACCTGATCTACTCGACCCAGGGCGCGCTCGCCGGGCCGAACTTCGCCTCGGACATCCTGGGGACGCTGTTTTACCGCACCTTCTTCGGCTACCAGCTCCAGTCCGGTGACCCCTACATGGGCGCGGCGGTGGCGGGCGTGATGCTCGCCGTGATCCTGGCGGGGCTGCTCGTGTACCTCGTGGCCTGGCAGCGGCGGATGACGGAGGTGCAGTTGTGACGAGCGCGGGTGTCCCCCTCCTCAACCGCCCCTCGCGGGTGCTCGGCCACCTCGTGCTGATCTTCTACAGCCTGCTGGCGACGCTGCCGACGCTCCTCATCATCGTCAATTCCTTCAAGGACCGGCTGACGATCTTCTCGCACCCCTTCGCGTTGCCGAACGGGGGCACCTTCACGCTGGACGGTTACCGGACGCTGGCGAGTTCGGCCAATTTCCCGCTGTTCTTCCTCAACAGCCTGCTCGTGACGCTGGGGTCGCTCTTCCTCATCCTGCTGGTGAGCAGCATGGCGGCCTTCGCCTTGAGTGAGTACCGCTTCCGGCTCAACACCCTCCTGGGGCTGTACCTGTCGGTCGGGATCATGGTCCCCATCCGGCTCGGCACGGTCGGCATCCTGAACCTGATGGTGGGCCTGCACCTCGTCAACACGCTCTGGGCGCTCATCCTGGTATACACGGCGCAGGGCATCCCGCTCGCGGTCTTCGTGCTGACCTCCTTCATGCGCGGCGTGCCCCGCGACCTGAAGGAGGCCGCACGCATCGACGGGGCGAGCGAGTACCGCATCTACGGCCTGACGCTGCCGCTGATCCGCCCCGCGCTGGGGGCCGTCACGGCGATCTCCATGATCCCGATCTGGAACGACCTGTGGTTCCCGCTGATCCTGGCGCCCGGGGAAAGCACGAAGACCATCGTGCTGGGGGCGAGCGCCTTCCTGGGGCAGTTCGTGAACGACTACAACGCGGTGCTGGCGGCGCTGACCCTCGCCATCGTGCCCGTCGTGGTGCTGTACATCATCTTCTCGCGGCAACTTGTCAGCGGGATCACCGGGGGGGCGCTGAAGTGAGTCGCCTCACGGTCGGTTTGATCGGCACGGGGTTGATGGGGCGGACCCACGCTCGGGGGTGGGGGACACTGCCCGGGGTCCTGACCCACGTGTACGCCCCGGACGAGAGGACTCAGCAGTTCGCCGCCGAGTTCGGCCTTCAGCCCTGCGCGGAACTGGACGAACTGCTGGAGCGGGTGGACATCGTGGACCTCTGCACGCCCACACCGACGCACCGCGACCTCACGGTTCGGGCGGCGCGGGCGGGCCGTCACATCATCTGCGAGAAGCCGCTGGCCCTCACGCTGGACGAGGCGGACGAGATGATTTCGGCGTGTCGGGAATCGGGCGTTCGCCTCTTCGTCGCGCACGTCCTGCGCTTCTTTCCCCAGTACCGGGCGGCATGGGAAAGGGTTCAGGCCGGGGCCATCGGGGAGCCGCGCGTCCTGCGCCTGAGCCGGATCGGTGCGCCCCCCACGCCCGGAAGCTGGTTTCACGACGAGTCGCAGAGCGGCGGCGTGCCCCTCGACCTGATGATTCACGACCTCGACTACGCGCGCTGGGTGGCGGGAGAGGTGGGGACGGTGTACGCGGTCCAGAGCCGCCAGGAGGGACGGGTGATGGTCCAGGCGACCCTCTCGCACCGGGTCGGGGCGATCAGCCTGGTGGAGGGGGGCTGGGCCGCTCCCCAGGGCGTCTTCCGCACGGCCCTCGACCTG
This sequence comes from Deinococcus aerius, assembly GCF_002897375.1. Taxonomy (NCBI): domain Bacteria; kingdom Thermotogati; phylum Deinococcota; class Deinococci; order Deinococcales; family Deinococcaceae; genus Deinococcus; species Deinococcus aerius. The sequence goes on from NZ_BFAG01000022.1 coordinate 20,737, forward strand.
GCGGGGACCCTGGGCGTGATCGAGTGGAATTCGGACGCTCCCTCGCCGCTGCGGTCCCACGGTCCCCCGCCCCCTCCCCCATCCCAGGAGGGCGCCTCCCTCCCGGCGCTGGCGGGTGATCCCTACGCCGCGGAACTGGAACACGCCTACCGCGCCATCGGGTCCGGCACCCCTTTCCTCGTCGAGCCGGAGGACGCCCGGGCCGCCCTCGCGCTGAGCCTGGCCGTGCGGCGCAGCCTGGAAACCCGGCAGCCCGTCCCCGTGGAGGACACATGATCCCCGTTCGCCTCGCCCTGCTGGGGGTCGCGCATGTCCACGCGGATGCGTACGCGGCCTGGCTCACCTCTGAGCCCCACGTCCAGCCCCTCGGCTTCAGCGAGGAGGACCCGCACCTCGCCGCCGAGTTCGCGGCCCGGACGGGGTTGGCCCACCTGCCCCTGGAAGGGCTTCTGGGGGCAGGACCGGGGGGCGTCATCGTCTGTAGCGAGACTGCCGTTCACCGCCCGCTCGTCGAGGCCGCCGCGCGGGCCGGGGCGCACGTCCTGTGCGAGAAACCCATCGCCACGACGCTGGAGGACGCCCGGGCGATGGGAGAAGCGTGCGCGCGGGCCGGGGTGGGCTTCCGCACCGCCTTCCCCGTCAGGTTCTCCCCGGCGGTCGGGCAACTTCACGGGATGCTCCGGGCGGGTCTTTTGGGGAACGTCCTCGCCTACAGCGGCGTGAACCACAGCGTCTGCCCCGACCGGGAACGGGGCTGGTTCAGCAATCCACACCTCGCGGGCGGCGGGGCGGGGATGGACCACATCATCCACCTCGCCGACCTGCTGCACCTCTTCGGCGAGCGGGTGGAGGGCGTGTACGCGCGGCTGATCCCCGTGCCGGAGTGGGTCCTCCCGGAACACGCCGGGGTGGACGCGGCGGGGCTGGTGACCCTGAGCCTCGCCTCCGGGGCGGGAGCCACCATCGACTGTTCCTGGAGCCGACCCCGGACCTACCCCCGCTGGGGCCACCTCAAACTGGGCGTGGTCGGCACACAGGGAACACAGAGCCTCGACGCCTTCGCCGAGTCCATCACCGTGACGGGCACGGCGGGACGGCACTGGGTCGGCTACGGTCCCGACCTCAACGCCCTCATGCTGACCGACTTCCTGAGTCTCTGCACGCGCGAGCGGCCCTCACTCGGGGCGGACTGGAACGCGGGATACGAGGCGCTGCGGGTCGTCCTGGCCGCCTACGAGTCGCAGGCTCGGGGGCGGGCGGTGGGCCTGGTCTAGCCCTGGCCGGAACCCACCCCCGCCTGAAGCAGGTGGGCCATGTACCGCTCGGAGAGAAACTGGACGAGGCCGTCGGCCATCTCGGCGGGGTCTGTGGAGAAGGGCTGCGCGAAGGGCTCGGTGACGGTGAACCGGTTGATCTGCGCGCCCTGCACGACGAGTTGCCCCGCGTAGGTGACCGTGAGCGGAACCTGAACCCGGACGACGGGCCGCTTGAGCCCGTCGAGCGGCAGCCGGGCCAGCAGGGCGGCCGTGACGTGGGCGGCCACATCCTCCGGCGCCGGGGCATCGAGCGGCTTGACCGTGACCTCCTGGTAGCCCCGGCCTTCCAGCATGACCTTGATCTGGGCCTGCAACTCGGTGAGGTAGGCCGCGGCCTGGCCCTCCAGCTCCTGCCGGGCGTGGAGAATCCGGGCGAAATCGAGGGCAGAGGGCCTGGTGGCGGTCACGGTCGCAACCTCCCGTCGGGTGGGGTGAGCATGGCTCTCCCAGCATGACGCAGGGCGCGGCCGTGCGGGAGGCCCGGGCATTGAGGAAGGGTTGACGGCCTCTCAAGGCTGCCCCCCAGTTGCCTTAAGGCGGGTTCACCCTGGCCGGGGGTTGTCGGCGGGAGGTCGGCACTGCCGGGTGCGGCGGGGGGCGCCGGAGTCCTGACGGGTTCAATCCGAGCGGATGGGAGAAGGAGACAAGACGGATTCTGCGTTGTGAACGTACATCCCTCGTCCTTGACGTGGTGTGCGGGAACTGAGCGGAATCCGTCTGGGCATCCGGCTTTCCCCGCCGCGGCCCTTGCCGGGGAGCCGGGCCGAGCCAACTCCAGGCCCGCGCACGGGGCAGTGGAACCCTGGGTCCCCGGGCGGGGCGCGGGGCCACCTCGCTTCGCCCAGGATGCCCCGCCTTCTTTCCGGCTCTAGACGGGGACCTCCACCGGACCGGGTGCCGGGACCCCGCGCCCCGCCTCGTGCGCCCGCCACCAGCGCTCGAACTCGGCGGGGGGCAGGGGCCGGGCCAGGAAGTAGCCCTGCACGTAGTCGCACCCCAGGTCGAGGACCCGCTGGCGCTGCCAGGGTTCCTCGACCCCCTCGGCGACCACGGTGAGGCCCAGGTTGTGCGCGAGGCCCGCCACCGCCTGCACGACCCGCGCGGCGCCCACCCCGTCCTGTCCCGCCTCGTCGAGTTCCTGCACGAAGCCGCGGTCCACCTTGAGGGCGCTGATCGGGAGGCGCAGCAGGTAGGCGAGCGCCGAGTGGCCCGTGCCGAAGTCGTCGATGCTGATCCGCACGCCCCAGCCGCCCAGCAGCGCGAGCTGGTGCGCCGTGCGGGCCATGTCCTGAACCAGCAGCCGCTCGGTGATCTCCAGGTCCAGGGCGCTGCCGGGCAGCCCGGCGCTCTCCAGCGCGGCCCGGACCTGGGCGGGAAAGTCCGCCTGGGCGAACTGGGCGGGCGACACGTTCACCGCCACCCGCAGCGGCAGGCCCCCGGCGCGCCACGCGGCGGCCTGGCGGCAGGCCTCCCGCAGCACCCACTCGCCCAGGGGGCCGATCAGGCCCAGGTCCTCGGCGACGGGCACGAAGCGCCGGGGCGGGACCTCGCCGAGTTCGGGATGGGTCCAGCGCAGCAGGGCCTCGGCCCCGACCACCTCGCCCCCGGGGCCGCACTGCGGCTGGTAGTGCAGCCGGAATTCGCCGCGGTCCAGGGCGCCGCGCAGGTGGCGCTCGATCTCCTGGCGCCCGCGCCACTCGGCGTCCAGCTCGGGCGAGAACAGCCGCACCCCGTTCTTGCCCCGCAGCTTGACGTGGTACATCGCGCTGTCCGCGCTGCGCAGCAGGCCCCCCGCGTCGGGCACGTGGTCGGGCCACACGGCCACCCCCACCGAGGCCCCCACGCGGGCGCCCGTGCCCGGCAACGCCAGCGGCGCGGTGAGGGCCGAGAGCAGCGCCTCGCCGACCGGGAGCGCCGCGTCCGCCTCCGCCAGATCGGGGACCACCACCGCGAACTCGTCGCCGCTCAGCCGCGCGACCTGGGCGCCCGCCGGGGCGTTCTCGCGCAGCCGCCGGGCGACCTCGCGCAGCGCGGCGTCCCCGGCCGCGTGCCCCAGCGTGTCGTTGATGTGCTTGAAGCCGTCGAGGTCCACGAACAGCAGGGCCAGCCGGGTGCCCGACGCCCGCGCCCGCCGCACCGCCTCCTCCAGGTGGGCCGTCAGGGCGCGGCGGTTGGGCAGCCCGGTCAGGGGGTCGTGGTGGGCCAGGTGCTCCAGTTCCGCCTCGCGGGCCGTGAGCGCGCGGTGCAGCCGGGCGTTGTCGATGAACATCACGATCTGGCGCACCATCACCAGCACGGTGACCAGGGCCGTGCCCCACAGCACGCCGCTCACCGCGAGCGTCTGCCGCTGGTACAGCGCCAGCAGCAGCGCGAAGGAGGCGAGCAGCGCCAGGTAGGGGGACAGCAGGGTGAGCCTGACCTGCCAGGTGCCCGGGCGGCGGGAGGCTCGCGGCCCCACCCGGACCGCGAAGGCCGCGCCCAGGCCCTCCAGCACGAAGCTCCAGGCCCACAGCGCGTCCACGGGGTGCCCGGTCACGTAGGAACCCGTCTGCGTCAGGTACACGAAGATGAAGTCGCCGATGATGTTCAGCCCCAGCCCCAGGGCGAAGAACACCTCGTGGGCGCGCAGGCGCTGGTGGCGAAAGACCGCGAGCAGCAGCAGGCTCAGCAGGAAGAGGTCGAGGACCGGGTAGGTCAGCGAGACGAGCCGCGAGACGAGCGGTTCGGAGGCGTCCCCCGCGATGCCCGCCAGAAAGAGCTGCCAGGAAAAGACGCCGACGGCGCCCACCACGATCAGGCTGTCCAGGGCCAGCCGGGCGGTCCTCAGGCCCAGCAGCGGCAGCCGGGCGAGCAGCACGAAGGCCGCCCCCTGCAGGAGGTAGGCGAGGAAATACAGGCCGTCCGCGAAGGAGGGAAAGGGCGGCACCCGGACGATCAGTTCGAGGTACGCCCAGGAGCCCTCGGCCGCGAAGCGCACCAGGGCGTGGGCGAGCAGCCACGCGAACGCCACCCGCAGCGGCCCCGTGCTGCGCGCGAAGAGCTGCCCCACCGCCACCAGGAACAGGCCGACGACGAGCAGGTAGTGCAGGTCCGAGAACCACTCGCGCCACTCGGCACCGCCCCAGCCGAACACCAGCCAGGCGCTGTGCAGCCCCGCGGCCACGATGAGCAGCCCCAGGGTGGGGCGCAGCGCGGGGGGAAGAGCAGGAGCCACCATCGGCGTCCCACTGTGCCCCGCCGGTTGTGACAGGGTTCTGACGGTGCCGGGGCTACCCCTCACGCCGGAAGAAGAGCATTTCCCCCACCCGCAGCATCTTCTGGGGCCGATCGGGGTTCAGCCGGTACAGGTACGACACGAACTGCCCCGGGTCGGCCCCGTTCCCCGCGAAGAGGTCGTAATGGGTCGGCACCACCAGGCCGACATCCAGCGCCTGGGCCAGCTCCGCCGCCTCGCGGATATTCATATTCCCGACGATGCCCTGCCGCGTGCGGAAGTAGTCGCGCCCGTTGATGGGGAGGAAGGCCACGTCGATCCGCCAGCGCGACAGCGTCTCGGTCAGGCCGTCCCAGACCACCGTGTCACCCGCGTGGTAGACCGTCACGCCGTTCCACTCGATCACGTAGCCCAGGAAGGCGTGGCCGCGCCCGGCCCCCTCCAGCTCGGTGTGGGCGCTGGGGACCGGCGTGACCGTGGCGCCGAGGTCCGCAAACGGCTCACCCGCGCGGGCATGCCGCCACCGGGACGCGTCGATTCCGGCCCGGCGGGGGTCACAGGTGTACGGACCCGCGAAGCGTGCCTGCGGTGAGGCCTGGGCCAGCGGGCACAGGGTGTCCGGGTCGAAGTGATCGACGTGTTCGTGCGTGACGAGCACGAGGTCCGCATTCGTCACCTCCCCCGGCGGGACGGGCGGCGGAAACAGGCGCTCCAGATGCCCGCCCCCGCCGTCCGAGTCGGTGAGGTACGGGTCGATGTAGATGACCCCGCCCGGCCCCCGGATGGCGACGCCGACCTGCCCCAGGCCGTAAAAGGCCAGGCTGTTTTCGCCAACTTGAAGGTGGTTGATCCGTTCGATCAGGCGAGGTTGGGGCATAGCTGTCCATTGTGCCCGAAGCGGTGAAAGGGCGACGTGGGGCCGGGCGGTGAGCAGCGCGCAGGCCAGCGGCCCCAAGAACGCTCCGACACCAGTGAAAGAGGACCCCTCACCCCGCTGCTTCGCAGCGCCCCTCTCCCCTGGGGAGAGGGGTCACAAAGCTCCTCCCCGGGGAGCAGCTTGGGTGAAGGGTCTTTTCGACAGGCCCCGTTCTTCCGCCAAAGGCTCGACCGCCCCTCAAAGGCCCCTCAGCACGGTGACCGCGTCGCCCAGCGCCACCTCACCCTGAGCGGCGTGGACGAGATTCTGCCCGAACTCGATGAGACGGCCCCGTCGGCGGTAGCCCGCCAAGGTCCGCAGCGGCTCCCCCCCCATGCGCCCCTCCGTGATGTTGAGGACGCTGCACCGCGCGCACGGTTCCACCACGTCGAACTCCAGATCGCCGACCCGGATGCGCCCCCAGCCGTCCTCCTCGTAGGCCGCGCCCCCGCGCACGACGAGGTTGGGGCGGAACCGCTCGGGGGTCACGGGCTCACGCAGCCGGGTGTTCAGGTCCGCGACCGACGCCTCGGAGACGAGGTGCAGCGGGTTGCCGTCCACGAAGCTGATGCGCGCCGTGCCGAAGCGCGGGTTCATGCGCCGCTCGGCCCCGTCGGGGAAGTAGACCAGGGCGGCGGGCAGGCCGAGGTAGGCGCTCCACCAGGCGTTCGCCTCCCCACCGACCTCCAGGGCCTGCACGGGCTGGCGGAAGAGGTGGACCAGGCGCGGCGGCCCGCCCGGCTCGCGGGGCACCCCCAGGGGCGGCATCCCCGGCGCCGCGACGCGCAACCCCCCCGGCTCCAACTCCACCCCGACGCGGTCCATGCGCGGAAAGTCCCGCCCGGTCACCTGCCGCCCGCCGCCGTCCACGACCATCCAGCGGCGGTCGAGGGCCAGGCCGAAGAGTTCCACCCTCGCGCGGTCCAGCGCCACACCGCGCGCCGACTTGATGGGATAGGTGTACAGGCCGGAGAGGGTCAGGGGGGTGGACATGGGCGCGGTCTCCGGGGCGTCAGGTGCGGAACAGGGTGTCCGGGGGCAGGGTCGCGGCGAGGGCCGCGCGCCAATCGTGGAGCCTTTCCCCCGCAGGATGTCCCGCGTGGGCCGCCCGCAGCGCGAGGAGGATGGCGCCCAGGGCGGGCTCGAGACCGCCCTCACCCGGCACGGCGCCCGGCTCGCCCCCGCGCACCCGCGTGAGCAGCGCGTCCCGCAGCAGGGATGAGGGGTGACGCATCACGCCGCCCGCCGCGTATAAAGCGAAGGCTTTGCCGCCCAGACCCAACCGCCGGGCGGCCACGAGGGCGTAGTCCCCCAGGGCCGCGCCGTGCCGCTCCACCAGCGCCCGCGCGGTCACGTCTCCCGCCGCCGCCGCATCGAGCAGCACCCGCGCGAGGCGGCCCACCCGGCCCGGCGGGCGGCGGTCCCGGCGGGTGAAGGCGTGCAGCAGCGCCCCCACGTTCGGCAGGCGGTAGGTCGCCAGCACCCGCTCCGTCAACAGGGTCGGCGGGTCGAGGCCGAGTTCCGCCCGGTACACGGCGCGCAGGGTCATCCTCCCCAGGTCCTCGGCCCCCCCGGGTTCCTGCCAGAAGCCCGTGTGCCAGGTCTTCCCGCCTGACGCGGCGGCGATCCCCGCGCCCGTGCCGCAGGCGACCATCACGCCGTTCCCGTCCGGGGAGGCGGCGTGCAGGGCGCCCAGCGCGTCGTTCACCACCCGGCGCTCGGTCCCCCAGCCGCGCGACTCCAGCTCGGCCCCCAGCAGCGCGAAGTCCTCCGGCCAGTCGGCCCCCGTCGCGCTCAGGACGGCGGCGCGAAGCCCGGCGGTGTGGGCGTCCGCCATCCTGATCGCCCCCAGCGCCGCCCGGTCGATGGCCGCCAGCGCGTCCCGTTTGGACACGTAGATGTTGCCGCGCCCCCCACGCCCCCAGCCCAGCACGCGCCCCGAGGTGTCGGCCACCAGGGCCACCGTCTTGGTGTTGCCCGCGTCGATCCCCAGGACAAGGTCGGGAAGGCTCATGGGAAGGCCCGACCCTGCGCCCCGCCCCAGGCGGCGCGGTCGGCGAGGACGGTGGTGTTCGCGCCCTGAAGCCACGACGCGGGCACCTCCGGCGTCGGCGGCTCCCGCAGCGCGCGGGCGAGGATGTCCCGCTTGTGCGACCCGCTCACCAGGAGAATGATCCGTCTCGCGGACAGGATCACGTCCATCCCCGCCGTCAGCGCCCGGGACGGCACGGGCAGGTCGCCCCAGTACGCGGCGTTGCTCGCCAGGCTCGCGGGTGTGAGTGTCACCACCCGGGTCCGCGCGCCCGGCCCGCACAGCGGCTCGTTGAAGCCCAGGTGCCCGTTCGGCCCCAGCCCCAGGACGGCGAGGTCGATGCCGCTGAGGGCCGCCACCTCCGACTCATAGCGACGGCAAGCCTCGTCCGGGTCCGGCGCGTCCCCCAGCCGCACGACCTGTTTCACGCCCAGCGGCTCCACGAAGGAGCGGCGCATCCAGCCCCACAGCGAGCGCGGGTCGTCCTCGCCCACGCCCAGGTACTCGTCGAGCTGCACGGCGGTGAGGCGCGAGGCGTCGAGCCCCCGCAGGGCGAGTTCCGCGTACGTCGCCATCGGGGTATGGCCGGTGGCGACCAGGACGGAGAGGTTGGGCTTCTCGCGCAGCGCGTCCCCGATGAGATCGGCGGCGCGTTCGGCGAGCACCTCCGCGTCCCCCAGCACCTCCACCCCTACCACAGCCGCTCCGGCAGGTACGCGCGGTGCGCCCGGGCGAGGTCGTCATACAGCGCCTCGGCCAGGGGCAGCGTGCGGACGAGGGGGTTACTCACCAGGGCGCGCAGGGCGTCCCGGCGCGAGCCGCACCACCCCGCGTCCGCCGCCAGCCCCTGATACTCGCCGAGCGCGTGCAGCAGGCCCCGCACCGGGGCGGGCACCCGGAAGCCCGACAGTGGCCGCGCCCCCCGGCGGTCCACCAGGCACGGCACCTCCACCACCTGCCCGTCGGGGAAGTCCTGAATGGCGCCGCGGTTCACCACGTTGCACGGCCACACCTCGCCGCGGTCGTTGAACAGGGCGTCCATCACGTCCACGGCAAGTTCCAACTCGAAGAGGCCGCCGCGCGAGCGGGCCGGGTCGAGGGTGGGGTTCTCCGAATCCACCTGCTCGCGGTAGTGCGCCCAGTAGTCGGGCACCTCGGCGAGGATGTCCTGGGCGCGGGTGGTGGGCCGGGCGCGCAGCTCGCGCAGCATGTCCTCCTCGTAGAAGTAGTACCTCATGTACGAGGCGGGGATGGACCCCACCGTGACAGCGAGGTGCAGGAGGCGGCGCGACCAGGGGTCCGTGACGCCCTCTAAGGCCCGCTCCAGCCGCGGCAGCAGCGCCTCCCCGTCATACCTCGCCTCCACGCTCCAGCAGGCGTGATTCAGGCCGACCATGGTGGCCTCCACCCGGCGGGGGTCGAGGCCCGCCATCCTCGCCAGTTCGAGCGGGAAGACGATGGGGCCCTCGCACAGCGAGATGACGGGCACCTCCGAGTGGTCGGCCACTCCCTGCGCGACGATGTTCACGGGGTTGGTGTAGTTGAACAAGGTGGCCCCCGGGCACAGCCGCGCCATGTCCTCCACCAGGCCGCGCGTGACGTGCAGCGCCCGCAGGGCCATGAACAAGCCCCCCGCCCCCTGCGTCTCCTGCCCGATGGCGCCGCGCGCAAGGGGAAGCCGCTCGTCGAGCGCCCGCGCCTCGAAGCCGCCGGGCCGGAAGCTCGACAGCACCCCGTCGCAGTCGGGGAGCGCGCGTGCCCGGTCGGTGGTGGCCGTGACCCGCAGGTCGGCACCCTGAGCCTCGATCATCCGCTCCGCCAGCCGCCGCACGAGGCCCAGCCGCTCCTCGTCGAGGTCCACCAGGACGATCTCCGACCCGGCGAAGTTGGCCGACTGCCGGATGAACGACGCCACCGTACCCGGCGCGCGGGTGCTGCCGCCGCCGATGTAGGCGAGTTTGACGCGGGCCATAGGGTTTCGCCGCCATGCTACCGCGTTGGCCGCCGGGAGCGAGGCGGGCGGGAAGCGGGGACGCCTTGACACCACCCACTCGAAGGCTTACTTTATCGCTAAAGTTAAACTCATCTTTACGCGGAGTCCCTGGCAGGCCTTCCCTGTCCGCCCCCTTTGCCCGCCTTCACGTCACGTCCCATCCGGGAGCGCGCATGACGGAATCGGCCCCACCCTCCCCCAGCTCCCCGTTCCCCGCGCCGGTCACCCTGGCGGACATCGCCCGCCTGGCGGGGGTGTCGCGCATGACGGCCTCCAACGTCGTCAACGGCAAGCCGGGCATGACCGAGGCCACCCGGCAGCGGGTGCTGCGGGCGGTCGAGCAGACCGGATACGTGGCGAACCCGGCGGCGCGCCGGCTGGCGGGGCGGCGCACCAACCTGATCGGGGTGATCGCGCCGCGCTACGGGGTGCCCTACGTCAACGAGGTCCTGCACGGCGCGGTCGCCGCCGCCGAGGACGCGGGCATGAACCTGGCGGTCTTCACCACCGCGGGCAGCGCGGCCCTGGAGCGCGAGCGGGCGGCGCTGCTGCGGACCCTGGCCGACGGGGTGCTGCTCATCCTGCCCAGCGGGGACGAACACGAGGTGTTCCGGGACGCGGTGCCGGTGGTCACGGCGGGGTCGCTGAGCCCCTTCAGCGTGCGGGGGGACAATGTCCACGGCGGGCGCCTCGTCGCGCGGCACCTGCTGGAGTTGGGGCACCGCCGGGTCGCGTACATCCGCGGGCCGCAGGAGGGCGGGGTCTACCAGCAGGAGTCCCAGGCGCGCGAGCGCGGCTTCCTGGAGGAGCTGCGGGGGGGCGGGGTGAACGTGCCCGACGAATACCTGGCCCCGGGCGACTTCAGCGAGGCGGGGGGGGAGCGTGCCGCGCGGGCGCTGCTGGCCCTGCCCCAGCCGCCCACCGCGATCTTCGCCTCCAACGACTCGGCGGCCCTGGGGGTGCTGCGCGCCGCCGAGGCGCTGGGGCTGCGGGTGCCTGACGACCTCTCGGTGGTGGGCTACGACGACGTGGGGGCCGCCGCCCGGACCCGCCCGCCGCTGACCACCGTGCGCCAGCCGCTGCCCGAGATGGGCGCGGCGGCGGTGCGGATGCTGCTCGCCCTCGTGCGCGGCACCCGGCCCACGCCGCCGCCCCCCTTTCCCACCACCCTCGCCCTGCGCGACTCCACCGGGCCACCCTCCCCGTCCCGCTGACCACCCGCCCCCCCTGCCCTCTCGCCCGGCCCCGCGCCGGAGACTGCCGAGGTTCCCCATGAAGCCAGTGTCCCGCCTTGCCGCCCCCCTCGCCCTGCTCACCGCCGCGCTGGGCGCCTACGCCCTCGCGCAGCAGCCCACGACCACCTTCACGGTCGTGCGCTCGTCGCAGTGGGGGGCACAGAACCTCAACCCCTTCACGCCGGGGGACCAGCACCTCCAGGCGACGAACTCGGCCATCTACGAGACGCTGTTCTACGTCAACGGCCTGAATGGCAAGGTCACCAACGTCCTGGGCACGGGGTACACCTGGAGCAAGGACAACAAGACCCTGACGGTCACCACCCGCCCCGGCGTGAAGTGGCACGACGGCCAGGCCTTCAGCGCGAACGACGTGGCCTTTACCTTCAACTACCTCAAGCAGTACCCGGCGCTCGACCTCAGCGGCCTGTGGAAAAACGGCCTGACGAGCGTGAAGGCGAGTGGCCCCGGCACCGTGACCTTCACCTTCGCCCGCGCCAACACGCCGATCTTCTTCTACCTGGCGGGGACGCCCATCGTGCCCCAGCACCTGTGGAGCCAGATCAAGGACCCGCTGACCTACACCAACTCCAAGCCGGTGGGCACCGGTCCCTTCACCTTCGACGCCTACAGCCTCCAGGCGGTGCGGGTGCTGAAAAATCCCAACTACTGGATGAGGGGCCAGCCCTACGTGGACGCGGTGGTGTGGCGCGCGACCAACGGCAACGACGCCGCGCTGCTGCAACTCCTCAAGGGCGAGGCCGACTACGGCTACGTCGGCATTCCTGACCCCAAGGGCGGCTACGCGGCCAAGGGGCCGAACTACAGCTACTGGTGGCCGACCAACAACTCCAACTTCCTGTACTTCAACACCACCAAGGCGCCCTTCAGCGACCCCGCCTTCCGCCGCGCCGTCGCCACCGCGATCAACACCAGGGACGTGGCCCTCAAGGCCTACTCGGGCGTTCTGGCCGCCGCGCCCGCCAGCGCCGTGATTCCCGCCCAGCAGGCGCAGTGGCTCCCCGCCTCGATGAAGGGCCTGACCCCCAAGTACGACCCCGCCGCCGCCGACCGGGCGCTCACCGCTGCCGGGTACCGGAAGAACGCGCAGGGCCAACGCCTGGGCAAGGACGGGAGGCCCCTGCCCACCTTCAAGATCCTGGTGGGGGCGGGCTGGACCGACTTCATCACGATGGCGCAGGTCGTGGGGGACAACCTCAAGAAGGTGGGCATCAACACCTCCATCGACCAGCAGACCTGGAGCTCCTACTCGGGCGGGCTCCAGACCGCGACCTACGACATGGGCATCAGTTGGGGCTGGGGCAACGGCCCGACGCCCTACTACCTGTTCTACTCCTCGTTCTCGCCCGAACTCAGCGCGCCGGTGGGCAAGACGGCGCCCTCGAACCTGTCGCGCTACACCAACCCGGCCCTCACCCAGGCCCTCGCCCGCTTCCGCGCCACCAGCGACCCCGCCGCGCAGAAGCAGGCCGTCGCCACCATGGTGAGCACGGTCATGAAGGACATGCCGTGGGTGCCGCTGACCGACCGCGCCCAGTTCTCGCTGTACAACACCAGCCGGTTCACGAACTTCCCGACCGCGCAAAACCCTTACAACGACGGCAGCCCCGACGACGTGCCCGGCGCGCGGCTGATGTACCTCAACGTCAAGCCCAAGTAGGGCGCGCCCCGGCGGGTTGAGGAGGTAGGGGTATGCTTCCCCCTCTCCCCACGTGGGAGAGGGCCTGGCGCAGCCAGGGGTGAGGGGGCGACGGGGTGAGCGCAAATGCGGGCCACACGGCCTGCCCCTCCTTCCCGCCGCGCCGCAGGGCGTGCCCGCTCACCCCCACCCAGCCTCCCCCCTCAAGGGGGAGGAGCAAAAAGACCTTCCCGACCTGACCTCGCTTTGCCGCGCGCCGCATTTCCCCGGGTGGGACTGGGACCACTCCCGTCCCACCCCCCGTCTTCAGGAGGCCCCCCCGTGCCCTACCTCCTCCGCAAGTTCGGCATCCTGCTGTTCACCCTGTGGGTGGCATTGACCCTCAACTTCATCCTGCCGCGCCTGGTGCCGGGCGACCCCATCGGCGCGATGATCGCCAAGTACCAGGGGCGGCTCGACCCGCAGGCGGTCACGGCGCTCACCAAGGCGTACGGGCTCGACAACCAGGGCACCCTGATCGAGCAGTATTTCGGGTACCTCGGGCGGATGCTGCGCGGCGACTTCGGGCGCTCCATCGGGCAGTTTCCGACCCCGGTGAGCGACATCATCGGGCAGGCGGCGCCGTGGACCATCGGGCTCATCGGCGTGACGACCATCCTGTCGTTCCTGATCGGCAGCGCCTTCGGGCTGTACTCGGCGTGGCGGCGGGGGGGCCGGGTGGCCGACGCCCTGCCGCCCCTTGCCCTCTTCCTGAACTCGATGCCGTACTTCTGGTTCGCGCTGCTGCTGCTCTACCTCTTCGCGTACAAGCAGAGCCTCTTTCCCCTGGGCAACAACCTCGACCCCTTCCTGACGCCCTGGACACCGCAGTGGTGGTCCTCGCTGCTGCGGCACGCGGTGTTGCCCGCGCTCACCATCATCGTGACGGCGGCGGGCGGCTGGCTGATCACCATGCGGAACAACGTGATGAACGTGATGGGGGAAGACTACCTCGCCTTCGCGCGGGCCAAGGGGCTCTCCGAGGGCCGCATCCTGAACCGCTACGTGCTGAGGAATGCGCTGCTCCCCAGTTTCACCGCCTTCGGCATCGCGCTGGGCTTCGTGGTGGGCGGGGCGATCTTCGTGGAGACGGTGTTCTCCTACCCCGGCCTGGGGCTGTACCTGTACCAGGCGGTCGTGGGGCTCGACTATCCCCTCATGCAGGAGATCTTCCTGTTCATCGCCTTGGCGGTGCTGGTCGCCAACTTCATCGTGGACGCGCTGTACGCGGTGCTTGACCCGCGTGTTCGGGACGGGAGGACGACATGAATATCCTTCCGAACCATGGCGCGTCTTCTCGATATTTTCCCAACCATGACGGGGCGGGGGGCGCCCAGGCACGAATGAGCGGGCCGCCCCGCCCGGCGAAGACGTTGCGGACGCGAGGAGGAACGACATTCGAATTCCAGGACTTGGCGTTCGTCCGGGCGCTGTTCTCGAACGGATGGAAATGGGGGGCATTCGAATGACCGTCATTCCGGTCAACCGCACGCCCAGGCCACGCTTCAACGTGGGCGGCCTGCGCTTCGTGCTGCGCTCGCCGCAGGCCGCGGCGGGGGCGGCCATCCTGCTGATCCTGCTGCTGATGGGCCTTCTGGCCCCGCTGCTGACGCGCTATGACCCGACCTCGCTGGAGTTCGGCACCTGGCTCAAGCCCTCGGCGGCGCATCCCCTGGGGACCACCGCCCTGGGGCAGGACATCCTGGCGCAACTGCTGTATGGGGCGCGGCTCACGCTGCTGATCGGCTTCGTCTCGGGCCTGGTGGCGACCGCCATCGGCACGGCGGCCGGAATCGCCGCCGCCTACTTCGGCGGGCGCACCGACGAGATCATCAACACCGTCATCAACGCCTTCCTGGTGCTGCCGGGCCTGCCCCTCTTGATCGTCGTGGGCGCTTTCCTGCGGGGGGGCGGGGTCTGGTCGATCATCCTGGTCATCGCCTTTACCGGCTGGGCCTTCGGGGCACGGGTGCTGCGCGGGCAGGCCCTGGCGCTGCGTGGGCGAGACTTCGTGCAGGCCGCCATCGCCACCGGGGAGGGGCCGGGCCGCATCATCTTCGCGGAGATGCTGCCCAACCTCGCCGGGCTCATCGCCGCCAACTTCTTCTCCACCGCGCTGTACGCCGTGCTTTCGGAGGCGGGCCTCTCCTTCCTGGGCGTGGGCGACGTGAGCAAGATCACCTGGGGCACCATGCTGTACTGGGCGCAGGCCAACCAGGCGCTCCTCCAGGGCGCGTGGTGGTGGATCGTGCCGCCGGGCCTGGGCATCGCGCTGCTGGGCACGGCCTTCGCGCTGCTGAACTTCGGCATCGACGAGATCACCAACCCCAGGGCCAACCACGCGAACAAGGCGACGAAGGTGCTGCGGCGCGGGAAGGCCCCGCAGGCCGTGGCGCCCCAGCCGGACGGCCCGCTCCTCTCCATCCGGCACCTCGACGCGGGATACGTCACCCCGAGAGGCCCGGTGCGGGCGGTGCGGGACGTGTCCCTGGACGTGAGGCCAGGTGAATTCGTGGGCCTGGCGGGCGAGTCGGGGTGCGGCAAGTCCACCCTGGCCTTCGCGGCGACCCGGCTCCTCGACCCGCCCGGCGCGGTGTTCGGCGGCGAGGCCGTGCTGGGCGGCAAAGACCTCCTCGCCATGAACCCCGAGGAACTGCGGCGGGTGCGCTGGAAGGAGTACAGCCTCGTCTTCCAGGCGAGCATGAACATCCTCAACCCGGTCATCAAGGTTCGGGAGCAGGTGTACGACGCCATGCAGGCGCACGGGGTGAAGGACAAGGAGAAACTGGAGGCGCGGGCGCGGGAGCTCTTCCGCCTCGTCGGCATCCGGGAAAGCTACCTCGACGCCTACCCGCATCAACTGTCGGGCGGGATGAAGCAGCGGGTGGTGATCGCCATTGCGCTCGCCCTGGAGCCCAAGCTCGTCGTGATGGACGAGCCGACGACCGCGCTCGACGTGGTGGTGCAGCGGCAAATCCTTCAGGAGATCGACGAGGTGCGGCGCGAGCTGGGCATCGCCATCATCTTCATCACCCACGACCTCTCGCTGCTCGTGGAGATGAGTGACCGCATCGCCATCATGTACGCCGGGGAGATCGTGGAGGAGGCCCCGGCGCGCGAGATTTACGCGCACCCCAAGCACCCCTACACCCGGCGGCTGATGACCGCCTTCCCGCCCCTCTCGGGCGAGCGCGAGCGGCGTGAGGGCATTCCGGGCCGCCCGCCGCCGCTGAGCCTGGAGTTGAGCGGCTGCCCCTTCTTCGACCGCTGCCCGGCGCGGATGCCGGGCCTGTGCGACGTGAAGAAGCCCGCCAACGTGGAGGTCGAGGCCGGGCACCGGGTCGCCTGCTTCCTGCATTCGCCCGCCGTGAAGGAGGAGGGCCATGCTCTCGCCAGCGACTGACGGGCGAATGAATGTGGGGACCGCCCTGGAGGTGCGGGGGCTCACCAAGGTGTTCAAGGTGGGCCGCGCGGGCAAGAGCGTCACCGCCGTCAACCACGTGGACCTCACCATCGGGCGCGGCGAGGTGCTGGGCCTGGTGGGCGAGTCGGGCTCGGGCAAGAGCACCATCGCCCGGCTGATCGGCCACCTCCACGAGCCGACCTCGGGCACCATGCGCCTGGCGGGCGAGGAGGTGCCGCTGCGGATGGGCGGGGCGCGGCTCCGGCGGTTTCGCAAGCATGTGCAGATGATCTTTCAGGACCCCTACGGCAGCCTGAATGGCCTGCACACGGTGGGCTACATCCTGTCGCGCCCGCTGAGGATTCACGGGCTGGCGCAGGGGCGGGACGTTTCGGAACAGGTGGGCGCCCTGCTCGAACGGGTGGGCCTCTCGCCCGGCGCGAGCTACGCCGCCAAGAAGCCGCACGAGCTGTCGGGCGGGCAGCGGCAGCGGGTGGTGATCGCCCGGGCGCTCGCCGCGCGCCCCGAACTCATCCTCGCGGACGAGCCGACGAGCGCGCTGGACGTGTCCATCCGGCTCGACATCATGAACCTGCTCCTCGACCTGCGCGACCAGGAGGGGCTCTCGATGCTCTTCATCACCCACGACCTCGCGGGAGCGCGCTACATGGCCGACCGCATCGCGGTGATGTACACCGGGCACATCGTGGAGGTCGGCCCGGCGGACCGGGTGATCGACCACCCGCAGATGCCGTACACGCGGCTGCTGAAGTCGGCGGCCCCCAAGCCCGAGGCGGGCCTGCATCCCGAGCGCGTCGAGGCGCGCGGCGAGGTGCCCGACCTCACCAACCTGCCGCCCGGCTGCCCCTTCGAGCCGAGGTGTCCGCATGCCCGGCCCGTGTGCCGCGAGGGGTTGCCGAGGATGTACGACGTGGGGCCGGGGCACCAGGCCCGCTGCATCCTGCACGACCCGGCGTTGGCGGCCCAGCCCCCCCTCCATCCCGGGGTGACGGCATGAGCGAGGTGGGCACCGCGCGTACATCCGGCTTTCCCGCCGACTTCGCCCGGGGCGCTGTGCCCGGGAACGGGCCAGGGACGGCGACGCGGACCGCGACCGCCAGCAGGAGGACCTGGCTCTGGGAATAGCCCCCGGCTGAACGCCTACCGCTTCCCGGGGGCAGGGCACCGGCCTGAACACCTGCGAGGCGCCCCTCCTCGCCGCAGCCGCAGGTCGCGCCTGTTCACCCCCTTTCGGGAAAGGGGGAGTCGGGGAGGAGCCGCCCCCGGGACGACGTGGACATCCAATGCCTTACCGCATGTTCCGGGGTCGATCACCTCATGGACTCCCTCCCCGGGCGGGAAAGACCGTCAGGAGGTCCGGGCCGCCGCGTCCAGCGCCGCCTTGACGTGGCGGTACACCTCGCGCAGCCTCGCCACGTCCTGCGGCAGGCCCGCGCGCAGGGCGTCGAGCGCCCCGATCACGTGCGAGGCCCCGGTCACCCGCTCGTCTTCTGGCAGCGCCCAGTCCGGCAGTTTCGGGGGCTCGACCGGCGCGCGTCTCGCCTCGTCCCAGGCGACCCAGGCGCGGGGCAGGTCGTACAGGTAGCGGCCCACGCCGAAATGCACGGCGCAGCGTTTGAGGGCGTCGCTCGCCGCCGCCTTCAGGGTGCCCGCCTCCCCCTCCCCGGCCTCGCCCACGTCGCTGCGGGTCAGGCCCAGCACGGTCAGGCGGCCCCGGGCGGTGGGCGGGGTGCCGGGAAAGAGCTTCACGTCAAAGGTCCAGTCGCCCGGACAAACGGCGTCCAGGCGCTCCATCACCGTGCGCGCGTCCACGAACGCCACCATCAGCGCCGAGGACCGGTCGCGGCTGAACGCCTGGGGTTTCCAGGAGACGCGCTGCGACGGGAAGGGCGCGGCGAGCTGCTCCCTCAGTTGCTGGTAGGACACGCCCGCAGGCTAGCGAACGCCGCCGTGGCAGACAGGTCACCGGGAACGAATGCGGGGAGGCCCGGAAGAGTGCAGCGCCGCCCCATTCCTGTTACTTTCCGGGTATGCCCGCGCCCCTGCAACTCAGCGAACACGTCTACGCCCTGCCCCTCGAGGCGACGTTGATGGGCAGCCCCACCACGATCTTCCCCGCCCTGATCCTCGGCGGGGCGAGGGGCGCCACGCTGGTGGACACCGGCATCCCCGGCATGCAGGACGCCCTCCGCGACGCGCTGGGGGCCCTGGGGCTGGGCTGGGGGGACGTGCGGCGGATCATCGTGACCCACCACGACCTCGACCATATTGGGTCGCTGCCCGCGGTGGTGGCCGCCACCGGCGCCGAGGTGCTGGCGCTGGACGCCGAGGTGCCCTATGTCCAGGGCGACCGGCCCGGCCAGAAGCAGCCCACGCCGCAGATGCTCGCCAGCATGCCGCCCGAGATGGTGGCCGTCTTTGCCAACCCGCCCCGGGCCGCCGTGACCCGCCCGCTGCACGACGGCGAGGTGCTGGACCTGGCGGGCGGCGTGCGGGTGGTGGCGACCCCGGGGCATACGGTGGGCCACCTCAGCCTCTTCGTGGTGCAAGACGGGGTGCTGATCTCCGGCGACGCCCTGACGAGCAGCGGGGGCCAGCTTCACGGCCCGATGGAGCGGGCGACCCCCGACATGGGGCAGGCGCGGGAAAGCGTGCGGAAGCTCGCCGGGCTCCCCGTCACCGCCGTGCTGACCTACCACGGCGGCCCCGTGCGGGAGGACGCGGCGGGGCAACTGGCGCGGGTGGCGGGGGAGGGCCGTGGAGCGGGCACCACCGCCCCGTGAGGCGTTCCTCCCGTGCCCCCCCGCTGATCTCCCGTCAGCCCCTCACCGCCGGGGTCTGGGTCAGGGCGACGTGGCGCAGCACGAGTTCCGCGTACAGGCTGTTCGCCCAGCCGAACCACGGGCGGGTGAAGGTCGCCGGATCGTCCGGGTCGAAGGACTCGTGCATCAGCCCTGTACCCGCGGTCGTCTCCGTCAGCGTCCGCACGAGGCGGGCCCGCTCGTCCGGGTCGGTCGCGGTCAATCCCTGGATGGCGAGCGCGATGGGCCAGATATATCCGGCGGGGGTGTGCGGACTGCCCACCCCGCTCGCGTGCGTGCCCGAGAAGAAGGACGGGTTGGCCGGGCTCAGCACGAAGCGGCGCGTGTTCCGGTACGTGGGGTCGTGGGCCGGGCGGTAGCCCAGGTAGGGAATCGAGAGCAGGCTGGGCACGTTCGCGTCGTCCATCAGGAGGTGGCGGCCCAGGCCGTCCGTCTCGTAGGCGTACATCCGCCCGAACTCGGGGTGGTTCACCACGCCGAACGTCTCGATCCCCGCCTCGATGTCGCCCTGCAGGGCAAAGGCTTCACGCTCGGTGTCCTCGTCGCCCCAGACCTCCCCCGCCACCCGCGCCAGGTGGGCAAGTTCCACGCAGGCCATCATGTTACCGGGCAGGTTGTAGTTGTAGGTGCAGGCGTCGTCGCTGGGGCGGAAGGCGGACCAGACCATGCCGGTGTGGCCGACCGGGTTCCCGAGCCCGCCGCTGGGCAGGTTGTCGGTGGGCAGCACGGGGTTCGGGCGCCAGAAGTGGTAGGGGCTGCACTCGGCGTGGCGCTGCTCGCACCGCAGGGTGGCGAGGATCAGGCGGGCGGCCTCCCGGAACTCGCCGTGCAGGGGGGCCGTGTCCCCCGTCGCCCGCCAGTAGGCGTGCGCGAGCCGGATCGGGTAGCACAGCGAGTCGATCTCGAACTTGCGCTCCCAGACGAGCGGGTGGGCGGGGGGCTCGTCCTCGTGGCCCGGGCCGCGCGGCTCGGCGTTGAAGGCGTTGGCGTAGGGGTCGAGCAGAATGCAGCGGGCCTGCGCCCGGATCAGCCCCGCGATCATCTCCCGCAGCTCGGGGTCGTGCGCCGCCAGCTCCACGTAGGGCCACACCTGCGCCGCGCTGTCCCGCAGCCACATCGCCGGAATATCGCCCGTGATGACGAAGGTGGTGCCGTCGGGCCGCCGCGTGATCGTGGTCTCCAGCGTATGGGGCAGGCAGCCCGCGAAGACCCCCGCCACGTCGGGCTGATCGGGCAGCAGGCGCCGGACCTCCCGGACGAGCCCTTCGAGCGCCCCCCTCACTTCGTCCCCGTAAAGGCGATGGACTGGGTGAAGTACCGCTGCGCGAAGACAAAGACGAGCAACACCGGCAGCGACACGACGACCGAGGCGGCCATCAGCGGCCCGTAGTCGGTGTTGTGGTTGAAGCTGAAGGACTGGAGCCCCATCTGAACGGTCGCCATATTCGGATCATTGAACACGATCAGCGGCCACAGGAAGAGGTTCCACCCCGCCTGGAAGGTGAAGATGCCCAGCGTCGCCAGCGCGGGGCGGCACAGCGGCAGGTAGATGCGCCAGAAGATCAGGAACTCCGAGGCCCCGTCCACCCGCGCCGCGTCCACGAGGTCGTCGGGCAGGGTGCGGAAGAACTGCCGCATGAAGAACACCGCGAAGGCCCCCGCCGCCCCCGGCAGGACCACCGCCCAGTAGGAGTTCAGCAGGCCGTAGCCTCCCCGCCCCAGCAGGTCGTTGCCGCCCGCGAGCGGAAAGGTCCGCAGAATGATGAAGCTGGGAATCAGCGTGATGATCCCCGGCACGAGGAGCGAGGCGAGCTTCATGCGGAACAGCGCCTCCCGCCCCGGAAAGCGCAGCCGGGCGAAGGCGTAGCCCGCGAGCGACCCCAGGAAGAGGTTGGCGAGGACGCCGAGCGTCGCCATCACGAACGAGTTGTAGAAGTACCGCCCGAAGGGGACCGTTGTGAACGCCTTGACGTAATGCTCGAAGGTGACCGTCTGCGGCCACCACTGGATCGGGTCGCGGAAGATGTCCGCGTTGGGCTTGAGGGACGTGACGAGCATCCAGTAGAAGGGCATCGCCATGATGACCGCGACGAGGATGAGCATCCCGTAGAACAGCACGTCGCTCAGAACGCCGAGGGGCCTGACCCGTCTTCGCAGCATCACGTCACCCCCGAGTCGCGGTTGAGCCGCAGGTTGAGCAGGCTGATGACCAGGATGGCAAGGGCGAGGACGAAGGCCTGCGCCGAGGCGTACCCCATCTGAAGCTGGGTGAAGCCGTTCTGGTAGATCTGGTACACCGCCGTCGTCGTCGCGTAGCCGGGACCGCCCTGGGTCATCACGTAGGCCTGGTCGAACAGTTGGAAGGCGCCGATCAGGGTCATGAACGTGACGAAGAAGGTCGTGGCGCGCAGGGTCGGCACGGTGATGTGGCGGAACTGCTGCCAGGGGGTCGCGCCGTCGAGGGCCGCCGCCTCGTAGAGGTACTTGGGCACTCCGGCCAGTCCGGCGAGGTAGATGATGATGTTCCCCCCCAGCCCCTGCCACAGGGTCACGAACACGATGGCGTACATCGCCGTGTCCGAGTTGGCGAGCCAGGCGGGCCCCTGGATGCCGAACACGCCGAGGACCTGATTCACCACCCCGTAGTCGCGCTGGAGCATCCACGACCACACCGTGGCGCCCGCGACGCTCGACGTGACGGCGGGCAGGTAGAAGAGGGTGCGGAAGAAGACCATGCCGGGCTTGCGGCGGTTGAGCGCCAGCGCGAGGCCGAGCGAGATCGCGATCATGCTCGGCACGTACAGCAGCGCGTAGAAGCCGACGTTGCGGACCCCCAGCCAGAACAGGTTGTCGGTGAGGAGCCGCTGGTAGTTCGCCAACCCCACCCAGCGCACCGGCGTGAGGATGTCGTAGCGCGAGAAGCTCAGCACGAACGCGAACAGCACGGGCGCGACCGTGAAGATCAGGAAAAGCCCCATCGCGGGCGAGATGAAGAGCGCGGCGGCGCGGGCCTCGGCGCGCAGCAGGCGGGACTTGCGCCGCGCGGGCTGAGGCTGGCCGGTGACCGGGGTGGTCGTCTTTTGCAATGTCACGGGGACGGCTCCTTCCTGGGAGGGGGGGCGGTCGAGCGGCCCGGCACGATCTCAAAGGCCACGGGGTTGCGCAGCGGGACCTCCTGCCCCTCCAGCCGCGTCACGGCGAGGTCCACCGCCCGGCGCCCCATCGCCTCCTGGTCCTGGCGGACGTGGGTGAAGAGCGGGCCGTCCAGCGGGTCGGCGGGCGAGTCGAAACAGGCGACGCTGACCTCCTCGGGGACGCGGCGGCCGAGGGCCCGCAGGGTGTGGGTCACCGCGAGCGCCAGGGTGTACTCGGCCACCAGGAACGCGGTGACGCCCGAGGCCGCCGCGATAAAGGCCTCCAGCCGGGCCACGTCAATCCGCACGTTCTCGGGGCGCAGGTGCAGGGGCAGGCTGCTCTCCAGCGCGTGCAGGGCGAGTTCGGGGCGCGCAGGGAGCCCCGCCGCCTCCAGCGCCGCGCGGTAGCCCGCGAAGCGGTCCTCCAGCGAGGAGGTGTTCTCGATGGGCGGGGAGACGAAGGCGACCCCGCGGTGGCCGAGGTCGAGCAGGAAGCGGGTCAGCGCCGCCGCCGCGCTCACGTTGTCGGTCGCCACGCTGGGGGCGGGGATGCCGCGCAGGTAACGGTCCACCAGGACGACGGGAAAGCCGTCCAGCACCGCCTGAAGCAGCACGGGGTTGTAGTGTTCGCCGTGGACCGGGAAGACGATCAGGGCCTGCGCGCCCGCCCGCATCAGGGCGGAAACGCCCGCCTCCTCCGCCCCGCGCTCGCCGTACGTGCGGCGCAGCAGCAGGCTGTGCCCGCGCGAGGTGCAGGCCGCCTCCACCCCGCGCACGAGGTCCAGGCCGTACGCCTCCGCGAAGTCGGGGAGCAGCAGCCCCAGGGTGGACGCCCCCACCACGCTGCCCGGCGCGGCGAGCCCCAGGTCGGCCCGCACCCGGTCGAGGTCGGGCAGGGTCGCGCTGACGAAGGTGCCCCTCCCCCGCGCCCGCTCCACGATCCCCGCCCGGGCGAGCAGGTCCAGGGCCCGCCGGGTCGTGATGCGGCTCACCGAGAAGCGCCGCGCGAGTTCGAGTTCGCCCGGCACCCGGCTCCCCGCGCGCAACTGCCCCCGGCGCACGTCCTCCAGGAGTTCGGCCATCACGTTGGCGTAGAGCAGGCCCGTCATGCGTTCACCCTACGTCCCAACCCGCGAGGACGCCCGCTTGGCCGCCACGCTCTCCAGCAGCATCACGCCGCTCAGCGCCGCGCTGAGGTCCAGGGGGAGGGTCGGCGTCTCGGCCCAGTCGGGGCCGTTCAGCCTGTAGAGGGGTGAGACATGGCGCGCGGCCACGCCCGCGTTCTCCGACAGGAACGCCCCCACTTCCCCCGCACTCCCCGCATCCTCCCGGGCGAGCAGGCCGAGGGAGCGGACGAGGATGCCCTTGAAGAGGCCGCCGTCCCCGGTGCCCTCGGCGGGAAGGACCGGGCCGTATCTTCTCATCGCCGCCATCGCCGTCCGCCGCGCGAGGTCGAGGGCCGCGCCGTCTCCAGTGACCCGCCACACTGCCACGCCCGCGCCGATCACCGTGCCCTCGTTGTAGGTGAAGGCCCAGTCGCGGTCGATGCGGCCCGGCTCCTCGCGGCCCACGCCGTCCCAGACCTCACCCGCCCCGGGGTCGATGAGGTGTGCCTCCAGCCAGCGCAGGACCGCGAGGGCGAAGTCGAGGTGTTCGCGCTCGCCCAGCCGCTCGTACAGCCGCGCCCCCAGGATCACCGCAGGGGCGTTGGCGGGCGTGTTCTTGTAGTCGAGTTGCGTCTTGCGCCACGCGACGCCCCCGCCCTCGTGCCCGTTCCAGCCGCCGCGAATGTCGTCCCAGAGGGAGAGGCTGTCGTCCAGAAAGCGCGTGTTGGAGGTCGCCCCGTGCAGCCGCAGCAGCGCGAGCGCCATCCACAGCATGTCGTCGTAATAGTCGTTGTGCAGGCTCCCGTGGTTGCCCCGCCGCACCCCCTCGACCAACTCGGCAGCCCGGGTGAGATGTGCCGGGTTGCCGTCCCGCTCGTAGGCGTCCACCAGCGTGTCGAGCGCGTGCGCCTGCCACCAGTAGTGAAAGGGGTCCTCGGGGCGCACCAGGCGGGGGGGCAGGCAGACCCGGTAGAGCGCGGCCTCCCCGTCCCAGAAGTGGGTGTTCAGGGCCGCCTGCGCCTCCCGGGCGGCGTCCGTCCAGCGGGTCACGGCGGGGCCTCCAGGGTGAGCGAGTCGAGGTTGAGCCAGCCGTAGCTCTCGGGCCCGAAGAAGACGGTGAGCCGCGACGGCCCCTGCGGCAGGGTGACGCTCGTGCTCACCGTGCCCCAGGCGTTCCAGTTCGGCGTGGCGGGGAAGTTCACCAGCCGCCCCGCGCCGTTGAGGACGAGTTGCCGCGAGGCGTTTCCGCCGCCCGCCCCGTACCGCAGGGTGACCCGGTAGGTGCCCGCCCGCGGGGCGTTCACGTCGAAGGCCACCCCCTGCCCGAACGAGCGGAAGTTGTTGACGTACCCGCGCCCCGAGTAGCCCGGCGCCCGGCTCGCCGCATCCACCCCGAGTTTCTGCGCGTTCTCGGCCTCGTAGCGCCCGTCCTTCCAGGGGATGCGGGCGGGTTGGGCGCCCGCGTTCAGCACGGCGGCGACGGCGGACCCGGCGGTGAGGCTCTGGATGGGGTCGGCGGAGGGAACGGCATCCCACGCAGTCCCGACGAGCCCGTCCGCCCGCCTGGCGTTCCAGGCGCTCGCCCCCTGGTCCCGCAGCGCCGCGAGGTACACCCCGCCGCCCGGCTCCCCGGCGAGCCGTTTCAGCGCGCGCACCGTCACGCCCTTGAAGCCGCCGCCGTCGTTCGCGCCCTCGTCCAGAAAAATCCCGTTCTGGGTGAGGTTCCCCAGCGCCCAGTCCATCGCCGTCTTCGCGTCCCTCAGATAGGCGTCGTCGCCCGTCGCGTCCCGCAGGGCCAGCGCGGCGAGGACGAAGTTGCCGAAGTTGTACGTGAAGTCCCAGGTGATGACGGTGCCGTTCCCCTCGCCCTCGACGTGGTCGTACACGCGCGGGCCGTCCACGAGGCGGGATTTGACCCAGGCGTAGGCGGCCTTGGCGCGGTCGAGGTACTTCGCGTCGCCGGTCGCCTGGTACAGCCGCACGCTCGTGTTGACATAAGGGGCGTTCGTGGCGACGTTCTTCTGGTCGCGCACCGAGCGCCTCCACCACAGGCCCCCGCCGTAGCGGTCGTCCCAGTCCTCCCAGATGCGGTCGGCGAGTTCGCCGGAGGTGTCGAGGTACCGCCGCTCGCCGGTCAGGCCGTAGGCGCGGATCGCCGCCTGCGCCCACCAGCCCAGGTCGTCGTTGTAGTCGTTCGGAAAGGTGGGGAACTCATTCGTGAAGCCGTCCCACACGTCCCCGATCATGGTCTTGTAACCCGCGTCCCCGGTCGCCCCGTAGGCGTCCATCACGAGGTCGAAGAGCTGCGCCTCCCACCAGAAGTCGGAGTACAGGCCGCCGACGGGCCCCACGCCGTGTTCCGGGTGGGTCCTCCGGTCGGAATAGGTGTAGAAGTAGCCCTTCTCCGGGTCCCAGTAGGCGCGGACAAAGGCCTGCATCATCGCCCGCGGGTCGGAGGGGGTGGGGGTGAAGGCCCGGGCCGCCCCGAGACTCAGGGCGGCCAGCAGGAGGAGGAGGGGGAGTCTGGACATGAACGCTCCGGGAGGCGGGGCCTTGGCGCTGGGCGGGCCCCGCCCCTCTCATCAGGGGTTGGCCATCAGGGGTTGGCGTTGTCGCGCAGAATGCGGTCGCCCGCCTCCTGGGCCTTGCGCAGGGTGGTGCGCGCGTCCTGCTTGCCCTCCAGGAAGAGTTGCAGGTTCGGGATGAGCGCGTTGCCCTCCATGGGCGGGTAGCCGGGCACGGGCGGGCGGATGCGCGCGAACTTCAGCGTGTCGGTCATGGGCTTCCAGAAGGGGTCGTTCTGGAAGTAGGGGTCGTTCACGGCCTTCAGGTTGCCGGGGATGTTGTTGCTCGTCTTGCCCCACAGCAGGGCGTTTTTCGGATCGGCCAGCCACCACTTCACGAAGGTCCAGGCCGCGTCCTTGTTGCGCGACGCCTGCGGGATGGCGAGGCCGAAACCGCCCATCACGGAGCCGCGCGCGCCCGTAGGCCCGGCGGGCGGCGGGACGATCCCGAAGTCGAGGTCCTTGCCGTACTTGCGGTAGCCGTCGATGCTCCAGGGGCCGGTGTAGATCATCGCCGCCTTGCCGGTCACGAAGGGGTCCTGCGCGTTCGCCTCGCCCTGCCCGAAGCCGAGTTCGTAGACCTTGTTCTTGTTGATCATCCGGTCCCAGAAGCTCAGGACACTCAGGCCCGCCGGGCTGTTGAAGTTCGTCCGCGTCCCGTCGGGCGTCAGCATGGAGCCGCCCGCCTGCTGGAGGTACATGTTGAAGAGCCCGGGGTCGTTCATCAGGAAGCCCGAGCGCACCAGCTTGCCGTTCGCGTCGCGCTTGGTGAGCTTGATCGCCGCCTGTTCGAGCTGCGCCCAGGTGCGCGGGGGCTGCACGCCCGCCTCGGCCAGCAGCTTCTTGTTGTAGAAGATGGCGCGGGCGTCCACCGTCAGCGGCAGGCCGTAGATCTTGCCCCCGTACGAGAGTTCCTTGACCGCCTCGGGGTAGAAGTCGCGGATGTTCACCCGGTCGCGCGTGAGGTAGCTGTCGATGGGCGCGAGGACGTTCTTGGGGGCGTAGAGCGCGGTGCGGAAACGGTCCCAGACGATGACATCGGGCACCTGCCCCGAGGTCGCGGCGGTCAGGAACTTCGTGATGATGTCCTGCTGGGGCACGTAGCGCACGCGCACGGCGCCCTGCGAGGCGTTGAAGGCGTTCACCATCGTGTTGATCTGGCGTTCGCCGTCGCCCGTCCAGTCGCCCCAGAGGGTGATCGTGGTCTGCGCGGCGGCCCGGGGCGCGAGCAGCGCGGCGGCGGTCAGGCCGAGGGTGAGCGTGCGGGAGCAAAACCTCATAGGGGAACCTCCACGGCGTGAGAGGACGATAGGCGGGCGGCGAGTCAGGCCATCACACCTCCGGGGCGGGGCGCTTCCGGCACCGCCGAACGCTGGGACTTGTTGGTATAGGAAGTGTAGTTTCGACCGGACATGACATGTCAATAAGACAAGTGGGACGGCTGGAGACGGCCACCCTTCCCCCCGATCTGTCCTGCTCAAGAGCGGTGGACGGAAGAAGACCCCTCACCCCGCTGCTTCGCAGCGCCCCTCTCCCCCTGGTAGAGGGGTCAGAAAAGCCCTCTCCCTGGGGAGAGGGTTGGGTGAGGGGTCCTCCCCACCGGGTCTGTTCTTCTGTCAACTGCTTCGGGGGTACGATCAAAAGAGGAGCGGTCTATGCCCGGAGCCGAGAAGGTCAAGGTCACCCTCACCCGGCAAACGCGGGACCGTGTTCGTGATCTCGTCCGCCAGGGCGCGGTGAAAGATGCCAGCGCCTTTATCGAGCAGGCGGTGGAGGAGGCCCTGCGCGCCCACAAGCTGCGGCAACTCGCGCTCGAACTGGAGGCGTTCGAGGACCCGGACCACCGGGCAGCGGTCGCGCGCCTGGGCGACGAAGGGCTGGAGGACATTCAGGTGGGCTGACGCGGGGCCAACCCCTCCATCGTCAGGGCAGCCGCGCCTCCTGCTCGCGCAGCGTCACGACCCGGTAGGGGGTGTACTCCCGGGCCGGTTCCCCGTCCGGCTCCTCCAGAAAGTTGACCCTGCTCCAGCCCGCCACACCGAGGGCGTTGGCGAGGTCGAGCGTTCCCCGGTCCCCGTGCGCGTCGTACAGCCGCACGACCACCCCATCCGTGTCCTCGGCCAGTTTCAGGGCGCCGAGGCGGAGATTGCTGTCCGTCACCGCCAGCAGCCGGGCGGTGGGGGGCTGACTTCCACCTTCCCGACCTGAATGGAAAGCGAGGAGCGGGGCGTTCAGGCTGTGCGCCTCCCGCACCGTGCCGTTTCGCCAGTCCCCGGTGTGGGGGTACAGGGCGTAGGTGAAGGTGTGCCGCCCCTCGTCGCCGATCGGGTCGGGCCAGACGGGGGAACGGAGCAGGCTGAGGCCCAACACGTTCCCGAGGCTGGAATGGCCGTACTTGCCGTCGTTCAAGAGGCTCACCCCGTAGCGGCCCTCGCTCAGGTCGGCCCAGCGGTGGGCGGGCTTCTCGAACTGGGCGGCGTCCCAACTGGTGTTCGTGTGCGTAGGGCGGGTGACCGTGCCGTAGGCCGTCTCGAAGCTGGCATGCGGGCTGCGGACGTTCAGCGGCATCAGCGCCCGCAGGAAGGTGCGGCGCCCGTGCCAGTCCACCTCGGTGTGGATGTCCAGGCGGGGGCTGCCCCGGCGCAGCTCGTAGGTCTGGATAATCGTGCTCTCCCCGTGGCGGCGCACCACCCGCACGGCCTGGCGCAGTTCACCGGGCAGACGTTGGGGCGGCTCGGCGGCCAGAAGCTCCTCGCCCTCCCCCGCGTAGTCGGCGTCCACCTCCCAGGCGTCCCACTCGCGGGGAAGGTCGACGTAGGCCCAGAGCTGATTCCCCCGGTCGGCGAGGGCCTCGCGCCCAGCCCGCAGGTCGTACAGGGAGGAGAGGGTGCCGTCCGGGGCGACCACGACGCGCAGCAGGCCATTGTCGAGCACGAGGTCGCTGCCCGGATTCTCTACCTCACCCGCCGGAGCGTCCGCGTTCGAAACCGTCAGGGTGAGATACCCCAGGCCCGGCACCGTCACGTCGCCCTGCACGTAGAGCCTGCCCCCGTGGAACTCGCTGCGGACGGGCTGACCGCCCTGGGTCTGGAGGGTGAGGGGACGGTCAGCGTCCAGAACGACATTCAGCGGAACGTCCTCCAGGGTCAGGTTCCACACCACCACGCGGTCCCTCCCGGCGACGGCGTCGGTCAGGGCACCCAACGCGGCGTCGCGGATGCCCCTGGCCGTCTCCAGCGCCCCCGAGAGTTCCCGCACGGCGTCGTCGTACACGGCCTTCACGCTCGATCCCGGCAGGATGTCGTGGAACTGGTTGCGCAGGAGCGTCTGCCACGCCCCCGTCAGGACCTCGCGGGGATAGGCCGCGCCCAGCAGGCGGGTCGCCAGGACGCTCGCGGCCTCCGCCTCCCCCAGGGTGTGTTCGGCGCGGCGGTTGAGCCCCTTCACCCGGCCCTGGGTGGTGTACGTCCCCCGGTGGAGTTCCAGGTACTGCTCGCCCACCCACACGGGAAGGGGCGCCGGGTCCACCCCGTCGTAGAAATCCGCCACCCGGGTCATGTGCAGCCGGGGCAGCCCCGGGAAGTCGCGCAACCGGGCGTAGCGGTCGAGCATCTCGGCGGTCGGGCCGCCGCCCCCGTCCCCCCAGCCGAAGGAGAACAACGAGGCGCCGTGCGTGCGCTTGCCCCGGAAGTTCTGCCAGGTCTGAAGCACGTCGAGCGCGGCGACGCTGCCGTTGTACCCGTGCGCGGGCGAGGGGTTGAGGAAGGAGTGCGAGAGGACCCGCGTGCCGTCGATCCCCTCCCAGCGGTACAGGTCGTGGGGGAAGGTATTCGTCTCGTTCCAGTTCAGTTTGGTCGTGAAGAAGTACCCCAGATCGCCCTGCCGCAGAAACTGCGGGAGGTTGGCCGCGTAGCCGAAGGTGTCCGGCAGCCAGCACACCCGCGCCCGCCGCCCGAAGTGCCGCTCGAAGTACCGCTGCCCGTACAGCAGTTGCCGCGCCCAGGACTCGCCCGAGATCAGGTTGCCGTCCGGCTCGACCCACATGCCCCCGACGATGTCCCAGCGCCCCTCGGCCACCCGCTCCTGGACGCGCGCGAACAGTTCCGGGTCATCCTCCCGGACGAACTCGTAGAGCTGGGCGGTGGACTGGTTGAAGGTGCAGTCGGGGTAACGGTCCATCAGGCTCAGGACGGTGGAGAAGGTGCGCCGGGCCTTGCGCCGGGTTTCACTCAGCGGCCACAGCCAGGCGAGGTCGATGTGGGCGTGTCCGGTGAGCGCGAGGGCGCCCTCCGCCGGGTACTGTTCGCGCAGGTCTGCCAGTCCCCGGGTCAGCATCTCCCGGGCCGCCCGAAGCCGTGGTCGCCATTCCTCGGGGTACGGCGGCACATCCGGGCGCCCGAACTCCCACTCGTCCCAGATGGAGGCGATCTGGGCGGCCTGCGCCTCCTGCTGCACGGCGCGGGCGAGGTACTCGGCGCTGTCCGCCCTCGGCAGGGGAATCTCCCGGAAGGTCCGGTCGAGGAGGTCGGCCAGCCGGTCGGCAACCGCCACCTTGCCTCCCCTCAGCAGGTGCGTGGCCGCGTCGTGGGCGGCGAGCAGGTCCTCGTGCAGGGCGCGCACGTCCCCGTCGGGCAGGACGAGGAGGGCGGTCCCCAGCACGGGCTGCCGAACGGGGCTCCCGAACAGGCCCTTGGGGCTGGCCTGGACCTCGACCGTCAGGGGCTCGCCGCCCTGCGCCGCGATCGGGTACTCGCGGTGGTAGGGGTTGAGGCCGCCCACTGGCCTGCCGTTCACGCTCAGCAGGCCCTCGCCGCCCACGTCGAGGCGCAGGGCGACGGGCTGACCCGCCCACTCGGGCGGGACGCGGGCGCCGAAGTGCAGGGTGACCGGAAAGGCGCGGGAGGGCCAGGGCTCCCCCACCCGGATGGGCACGGGACTCCCCGACCCGTGGGCCAAGAAACTTCCCTCCCCCAGGTCCAGCCGGGCGGCGTCGCGCCAGGCTCCGAGTTCGTGGAGGCGTCGTTCGAGGCGGGTGAGGAGTTGCGCGGTCGTGACGTGGCTCATGGCGGGTTCCTTCTCTCTGGGCGGGGGGAGGGTCAGGGCGGCCGAACGAGGGCCGGGGGCCCCCCGGTTGTACCACCGGATCGGGGCGGCGGGGGCAGCCCGGGACCAGGCTCAGCCGGAGAGATCAAGGCTGAGCTTGGTGCACACTGGGGCATGCGGCGGTCATCTTTCCTGGGCGGCGGCTTCGTGCGGGTCGCCGGAAGTGCCGAGCGCGGCGGGCGGCACGCGAGCTGGCTGGAGCTGTTCTTCGACCTGGTGTTCGTCGTCGCGGTGGGCAACCTGGGGCGCCTGCTGCTGGAGGACCCCCGCCCGGGCGGGGTGCTGACCTTTCTCGGCCTCTTCGTGCCGGTGTGGTGGGCCTGGATCGGCATCAGCTACTGGGTGGACCAGTTCGAGCTGCCCGAGGTCGCCGGGCGCCTGCTGATGTTCGGCCAGCTCGCGCTGTCCCTGGGGCTGGCCGTCGGGCTGCCCCGGGTGGTGGAGGGCGAGCCCGCGCTCTTCGCCGGGTCGTACCTCGGGATGCGCCTCACGCTGACGCTGCTGTACCTCTGGGCGTGGCGGGCGCTGCCCGAGGGGCGGGAACTGAACGCCAAGTACACGCTCAGTTTCGCCCTGGGCACGGCGCTGTGGGCCCTGTCGCTGCTCCTGCCCCTGCCCGAGCGGTACGTGGTGTGGGGCGTGGCGCTCGCCCTGGAGATCGCCGCGACGATCTGGGCGTACGTCAGCACCCGGGAGCTGCCCCGGCAGGTCTCGCACATGGACGAGCGGTTCGGCCTCTTCACGATCATCGTGCTGGGGGAGTCGGTCCTCGCCGTGGCGACGGGCGGCGAGCATGTCCAGGGGTGGCCGAGCGCCGTCGTGGCCGCCTGCGGCCTGGCCCTCGCCTTCGCCGTCTGGTGGCTGTACTTCGACTACGCCGACGACAGCGTGATCAACCGGGCCATCCGGGGCGGCACCCGGGCGCTGTACCTGAGCTTCGTGTACGGCTACACGCACCTGCTGGTCTTCGCCTCCATCGTGGCGGCCTCCATCGGGCTGGAGCGCGCCTTCGAGGACGTGACCCACGGCCACCTGGGGGGCCCCACCCGGCTGCTGCTGGGCGGGGGGCTGGCCCTCTTCCTCGCGGCGGTCAGCGTGGTGCAGTGGGCCGGGCCGTGCCGCCTGCCCGCCCGGATTCTGGGCGCCCGCGCGCTGACGGGCGGCCTGGTGGGGCTGCTGGCCCTGCTCGGGGATGGATTACCCGCGCTGGCGGCGCTACTGCTGCTCACCGCCCTCGTCCTGGCCCTCGTGGTGTACGAACACCTCAGCCTGCGGGGGGAGCGCGCCGGGCAGGCTTCGCCCGCTGGCGGGGACGCAACTCCCCCCGCGTCCGCCGATACAGGCCGCAGGGCACCCTGAATGCGGGGGATTGGGGACGGACGGGCCTTTCCCGCAGGCCCGCAGCTTTCGGCTGCGTCAAGGTCCCTGTCCGGTTTCCGCACCAAACCTTGACAGAAGCCTCCTAAAGTAGGGCCATCCCACATAGACCGGCCGGGTGAAGCCGGAGGGTTGCCCCCGCCCCAGGGACGAGGCGAGGGGCTTGATTCTTTGTTTCCAGTCGTCAGCGCGGCAGGGATACGTGGGGCAGGTGGAGCTTCGCCGATTCCCCGAAGCGGCGCAGGCCGTCAGTGCGCGAGGACCGGGACGGGCGCGGGCGACGCCTGAACTTCCCTCGTCAGCCACCGGGCGGCGTAGGCGTCGAGCGCGCGGACCTCCAGCCGCGGCGCCGCCAGCCCCACGTACCCGTCGGGCCGCACGAGGTAGGCCGCGCAGGGCTCCAGCCCCGCACGCCGGGCTGCCGCGCCGTAGGGAAAGACGTGCAGGGGAACGCCCCACCGCTCACACCAGGCCAGGAGTTCCGGGTCGGCGCCGCCGTAGGCGTGGACCTGCCAGGAGAGCGACTTCAGGGCGTCGAAGTTGCTGCCGCCCCGGTGCGGCACCCAGGGCAGGCGGTCGCCGCCCCGGACCTTCCCGGCGTGCCCCACGCTCAGCGGGCTGTCCGGGTAGTGCAGCCGCGTCTGCGAGATCGTGAGGAACAGCAGGCGCCGCACCGCCCCGAAGCGGGCGAGGACCGGGAGCAGCGTGGGCACGACCCCCAGCCGGAACGCGCGGGCCGCGGCGCCGTGCCCCACGACCCCGGTGAAGACCCGGTCGGTGGTGTTCACCAGGGAGACCGCGAAGGGGCGGCGCTCGGGCTCGTAGGTGTCCAGGAGTTCGGCGTTCCCGCCGCGCAGGACCCCGGCGAGCTTCCAGGCGAGGTTCGCCGCGTCCCCCAGGCCGGTGTTCATGCCCTGCCCGCCGACGGGGGTGTGCACGTGCGCCGCGTCCCCCAGCACAAAGGCGCGCCCGGCGCGGAAGTGGTCGGCGACCCGGTGGTGCACCCGGTACGTGCTGAACCAGTGGAGCTGCCCCACCCGGGCGAGGCCATCCGCCTCAATCCGCGGCCGGACGAGGTCGAAGGTGGCGTCCTCGGGCGTGCCGGGGGGAAGCTGGCCGACGACGCGGTGGCGGCGCGGCTCGGGCATGGGGAAGAAGGCCAGGAAGTCGTCGCCCGAGAGGACGAGGTTGACATCGCCCTCCCGGACCTTGCCGCCCAGCTCCACGTCGGCGACGTAGAACCGCTGCTCGTAGGTGCCGCCGGACAGGGGGACGCCCACGACGTGCCGGACCAGACTGCGCGCGCCGTCGCAGCCCGCGATGTAGGAGGCCCGGACGGTCTCCACCCGCCCCTCCCGTTCCAGGGTCGCGGTCACGCCGCCTTCGTCCCCGGTGAAGCCCGTCACCTCCGTCTCCCAGTCCACCCGCACGCCGAGCGCGGCGAGGTGCTGGGCGAGCATCTCTTCGTTCTGGTCCTGGGTCAGGATGTACAGGTAGGGGTGCGGCGTGAGGTCGTCGCCAATGCCGCGAAAGCGCACCGCGCCCCGCAGGTCGCCGCGCACGAACAGGTTCAGGCGGTCGAAGTGCCGCCCGCGGGCGAGGGCCTCCTCCCCCAGGCCGAGCTGGTCGTAGAACTCCAGGGTGCGGGCCTGCACGGCGATGGCGCGCGTCTCCCGCACCGGGCCGCTCCGGGGGTCGGCGACGCGCACGCGCACCCCCAGACGGGTGAGCCACAGGGCGAGGAAGAGGCCGGTCGGGCCCGCGCCGGAGATCAGGACTTCCGTTGTGGCGGTCGTCATGGAGCTTCTCCTTTCACGCTGACGGTGCGGAGGAAGAGGTCGATCAGGGTGGCGAGCGCGGCCTCCCCGGGGGGCTGGGGGGGCGCGTCGCCGAACAGGCCGTCGAGGGCCACGAAGCTCATCACGGGTCCCACGAACATGCGGGCGCTGAGGTGGGGGTCGGGGGCGTAGATCAGGCCGCGCCCGTGCGCCTCCCGGAGCAGCCCCTCGGTGACCCCGAGCAGCCGGGCGGGGAACGCCTCGCGGAGGGTGGCGCGCAGCTCGGGCAGGTGGATCGCCTCGCCGATCAGCAGCCGCAGCAGGGCCAGCGCGTCGGGCTCCAGCAGATGCCCGGTGACGGCCCCGGCAAAGGCGAGCAGGCGGGCGCGCAGCTCGGGCAGGGTGGCGGGCGGGTCCTGCACGCGGCCGCCCAGGTCCAGGGCGCTCAGCTCCTGCGCGACGGTCGCGGCGAGCAGCTCGGACTTGCCCCGGTAGTAGGCGTAGAGGGTCTGCTTACTGACGCTGGCGGCCTCGGTGATGGCGTCGGTACTCGTGCGCGCGTAGCCCTGGGAGAGAAACAGGGTGCGCGCGGCAGTGAGGATCTGCTGCCGTTTGGCGCGGGCACGGGGCGTTTCGGGGGCCAAACCTCCTCCAATCAAACCGTACGGTTCGGTTTGATTCTGCGCCCTGGCTTGGGGTCTGTCAAGGCCAGGAGGGACGGGCTTCTGCGCGGAGGCGGGCAGCCGTCCCTCAGCGTGTCGCGGTGGGTGGGTCCTCGGGAGGGGCGTCGCCGGACATCTCGGGGCAACTCGTCCCGGCGGCGTGGCCGGAAGACCCCTTTCACCCTCGCGGGGGACCGATTCTGACCGGGGCCGTCGTGCCGCGGCTCCCGGGCGGGGCCACATCAGGGCGATCCCCGCCCGGTTGTCGGGGCGTCTGCTTCCAGCCTCTTTGCGGAGCGGGCGGAGGCGCCACGACCCGCGGGGTCAGGCGCACCCGCTCTCCCCACGCGGGAACGGTCCAGCATGACGGTGGATCGGGGGGTGGGACGGCTTCTACCGGGCTCTCCCACCCATCCACCTGCGGCCCCCCGTGCTGGCCCCAGGCTGGTTCCCTGCGTGGCCCACGCGCGCGGCGGGCTCGGAACCGGGTCCCTCCAGTGTGCCCCGCCCGGGGATGACGCGCCATCTCAGGCGTGCCCTGGCCTTATTGGTCAAAGCTTAATGCAGGCGGCGGGCTCACCTTTTCGCGGGGCGACGGTCAGGCGCGGATGGCCTCCACACGCAGCAATTCCGAGTCCAGCCGGGTGGTGCCGTCGGTCGCCTGGTTGTGCCCGGCCCAGTGCGCCTCCAGCTCGGCGCGCAGGGCCGCCTGGCCGCCCTCATCCAGCGACGCGAAGGCGCGGTTGGTGGGGCCGTAGTAGGTGCGGAAGAACTCGACGACCTCGGCGGGGCCGAAGGGGTAGACGAAGGGATACGCGACCCGCTCGAAGCGCACTTCCCGCACACCGGAGCCCAGGCGTTCGCGCACGGTCGCCTCGTCCCCCCACAGCATGGGCGAGGGCATCAGGGGGGAGGGCGGCACGTGGCGGCCCATGAGCCTGAACATGCCGCCGATGAAGCCCCCGGGTGTCCAGTTGCCCATCACGATGCGCCCGCCGGGCCGACACACCCGCAGCAACTCGGCCGCCACGCGGTCGGGGCGGGGGGCGAAGATCGCGCCGAAGAGGCTGCTCACCACGTCGAAGCTCGCGTCCGGGTATGGCAGGTCCTCGGCGTCGCCCTCGTCGAAGCGGGCGGGGAGACCCTCGGCGGTGGCCCGTTTCCGCGCCTGCTCGATCAGGTTGGCGGCGATATCCACCCCCGCCGCGTCGATGCCCGCCCGCGCCGCTGGGATGACGAGCTGGCCCGCCCCGCAGGCCACGTCGAGAAATCGTTCCCCGGGCCTCAGGTCCAGCCGCTCCAGGAACGTCAGCGCCCCCGGTTCCAGGTACCGGGCGAACACCCCGTAGTCGCCGCTCTCCCAGGTCGCCTTGAGCCGGGCCTTGAGCGCCTGCATCTCCGAACTCGTCGCCGTCGTGGTCATAGGGTCCTCCCTCGTGGGCGGCGGGTCTCCCACCCAGCGACTTTCACAGTAGGCGCGGGGCCGGGCGGGCCGGTACGGGGTCCTACGGTACGTCCGCGGGGTCGGTACGGGGGTACGCTGGGGGAATCATGGAGGGTCGGCGCCAGGATGGGGGCCGGGGAACCCTGGTGGGCCGCTCGCGGGAGCAGGCCGCGCTCCGGGAGGTCGCTGAGCGCGCCCGCGGGGGCCAGGGCGGCCTGGTCCTCGTGTCGGGCGAGGCGGGCATCGGCAAGACGCGGCTGGTGGACTCCTTCCTGCTCGCGGAGGGGCTTCCGGTGCTGCGCGGCCCGTCGCGGGACACCCGCCTGGCGGCGCCCTTCTCGCCCATCGCGGCGGTGCTGCGGGCGGGGCTGGCCGCTTCACCCGGGGCGCTCGACCACCTGCCGCTGAGGGGTTACCTCGCGCCCCTGCTGCCCGAACTCGGCCCTGCCCCCTCGCAGGACGGGAACAGCCCGGCAGCCCTGCACGAGGCCATTCGCGGCGCCCTGCGGGCGCTCATGGAGAGCGGCCCCACCGCGCTTGTCCTGGAGGACTTGCAGTGGGCGGATCACGCGACGCTCGACCTGCTGCCCGCGCTGGTCGGCGGGCTCGCGGACCGGCCAGTGCTCGTGGTGGGCACCTTCCGGTCCGAGGAACTGCCCCGCGCGCACCCCCTGCGCCGCGCCCGGCAGGAGCTGCGCCGCGCGGGCGTGCTGGAGGAGCTTCACCTGGGGCCGCTGGACCCGGCGGAGACGGCGGAACTCGCCCGCGCGAGGCTGGGCGCCCCCCTGACCCCGGCCCTGGCGGGAATACTGCACGCGCGCAGCGAGGGCGTGCCGCTGTTCGTGGAGGAACTCGCGGCGGCATTGCAGGGGAACGGGGGCCTCGCGCCGCGGGCGGACGGTCGGCTCGACCTCGCGCCCGGCGCCGCCGTCGAGGTGCCGCTCACCCTGCGCGAGGCCATCGGGCTCGGCCTCGACCGCTTCCCGCCGGGGGTGCGGGCCGCCGCCGAGCTAGCCGCCGTGCTGGGTCCCGCGTTCGACGCGGACCTGCTCCTCGACCTCGCCGACGAGCAGGCGTTCGACGCGCTCACCGGGGGCGGGTGGCTGGTGGAGGAGGGGGGCGGCGCGGCGTTCCGGCACGCCCTCGTCCGCGACGCGATCTACGCGGGTATTCCGTGGTCCAGGCGCCGCACCCTGCACCGCCAGGTCGCCGCCCGGTTGGAGGAGGTGGGAGCCCCGCCGGGCGTCACGGCGGAACACTGGCTGGCGGGCCGGGAGCCGGGGCGGGCGCGGGAGGCGCTGCTCGCGTCCGCCGAGGCGTCGTGCCGCCTGCACGCCTACCGCGACGCCGCCGGGGCGGTGGGGCGCGCGCTCGACCTCTGGCCGCCCGGCGCCGAGGAGGCCCGGCGGCTGGAGGTCCTCGACCAGCTCGGGCGCTGCGCGCAGGCCTGCGGGCTCCTCGCCGAGGCGGGGGCCGCGTGGCGGGAGGCCGCCGGGGCGCGCCGGGCCGCGGGCGACACCGC
>NZ_BFAG01000023.1 GCF_002897375.1 Deinococcus aerius
GGCCGAAATGCTTTCCGAAGTCTTGGGAAAGGCGGGCAAGACGGCCCGCTCCTGGGAAGAACCCCCCCGCCCCGCGCGGACTTCGTGGTCTCAACCCGGGTGGAGTGCGGCGGCTCACCTATACTCCTGAGCGGCATAAGCCCGCGCCCCGCCCAACGGGACTGCGCGGAAGGGAGGCACGCCCCATGCAGGAATTGCTGGAAAAACTGGCGTCGCTCCGGGAGTACCTTTGACATTCCCGGCAAGACGCGAAGGCTGAACGAACTGGACCGCGAACTCAGCGATCCCGAACTCTGGAACAACTCGGGCCGCGCCCGGCAGGTCACGCAGGAGGCCGGGAACCTGCGCCGCATCGTGGACGGGTACAGGACGCTGCAATCGGATGCGGACGGCTTAAGCGAGATGCTGGACATCGCCAGCGACGAGGAGCGCGAGCTGCTCGCCGAGGAGCAAGCGTCCATTCAGGCCCGGGTGGACGACCTGTACCGCGAGACGCTCTTTACCATGAAGCACGCCGACGTGCCCGCCATCGTGCGGGTCAAGAGCGGGGCGGGCGGCACCGAGTCGCAGGACTGGGCGGGGATGCTCTCCCGGATGTACATGCGCTGGGCCGAGCGGCACGGGTACAAGGTGGACCTGATCGACGAGCAGCCCGGCGAGCAGGCGGGGGTGGTGAATGCCGAGTTCATCATCCGGGGTGAAAAGGCCTACGGGATGCTGGCGCCCGAACACGGCGTCCACCGACTCGTGCGCGTCTCGCCCTTCGACGCCAACAACCGCCGCCATACCTCCTTCGCATCGGTGGATGTGGTGCCGGAGGTGCCGGAGGAGGAAATCAACATCCACATCCCCGACTCCGACCTGCGGCGCGACGTGTTCCGCTCGCAGGGGGCGGGGGGACAGGGCGTGAACACCACCGACTCGGCCGTGCGCCTGACGCACATCCCCACTGGGATCGCCGTGGCCTCACAGCAGACGCGCTCGCAGATCAAGAACCACGAGATCGCCCTCCAGATCCTCAAGCAGCGCCTCTACGACATCGAGATGCGGAGGCGCGAGGAGGAGGAGGCCAAGGCGCGCGGCGAGCAGAAGAGGATCGAGTGGGGCTCGCAGATTCGCTCCTATGTCCTCGACAAGCAGTACGTCAAGGACCACCGCACGGGCCTGATGAAGCACAACCCCGACGACGTGCTGGACGGCGATCTCGACGACCTGATGTGGGCCGGCCTGGAATGGCTGGCAGGCAAACGCGCCGCCGAGGACGCGGGGGACGAGGAGTAACCGCGGGAGGGCCGAATGGGGGGAGTCCAGGGGGACCCTCCTCTTTTTTGCGCTCCAGGTGAGCCTCCGACAGGTTTACGTGACAATTCCGCCTTTACAGTGGCGGTGGCTGACGCCCCCCTACCCGCCTCCCGCAAGGGGCGGCACGTCCTCCCTTTTTCCCTATGGCTCCCATGACTGCTGACCGCTCCATCCCCGGTTACAAACTCCTCCACCTGCTGGGGCGAGGCCACACCTCGCTCGTGCATCTCGCGCAGGACGCGCGGGGGCAGCAGGTCGCCCTGAAAATCCCGCTGGAGGAGACGCTGCGCGCGCAGGAGGCCGCCGAGCGGTTCGGCAACGAGGTCCGGCTAACCCTCCAGTTCCGTCACCCCCATGTGGTGCAGGGGTACGCGGGCACCCCTTTCGGCCCGAAGGCCTTCGTGGCCGTGCGCTACTACCCCGAGGGCACCCTCTGCGACCTGCTGGCGGCCCGGGCGGGCGAGCGGCTGCCGCTGGAAGAAGCCCTGCGGCTGCTGGCGGACGTGGCCTCGGGGCTCACCTACCTGCACCGCCTGGGCGCCGTCCACCAGGACGTGAAGACGCAGAACGTGTACGTGGACGGCGGCCGCGCCGCGCTGGGGGACCTGGGCAGCGCGTACCTGACGGCGCAGGGGGGGCAGTCCAGCGGGAGCCCCTACTACATGGCCCCCGAAATCTACCGGGGCGAGAGCAGCAGCGCCGCCAGCGACGTGTACAGCCTCGGGGTGCTGGCCTATGAACTCCTCGGCGGTCAGCGGCCCCACCAGGGCGACACCTACGAGGACCTCATGGCCGCGCACCTGACGCGCTTCGCCCCGCCCCTGCTGCGCCTCAACCCTGCCGTGCCGCGCGTGGTCGCCCGGCTGGTGGAACTCGCCCTCGCCAAGCGCCCGCAGGACCGGCCCAAGGCGGACGCCCTGCGGCGCACGTTCCTGGCCGTACTGGGAGAAGTGCCCGAGGACGAGGGACCCGAGGAGGATGCCTGCCCCGGGGGAGCGGCCCCCGCACCCAGGCAGGTGGGCCGCCACGGGCAGTCGGCGCCAGCCCCATGTTCCCCCGAGACTTCCCCCACCGGGGAAAAGGTCGGCTCCCGCTGGAATCCCTTCAGGCGCCGGAAGTCGTCCTGAGCGGCAGGTGCAGCTCGTAGCGTCCGGGCCGGGGCTCGAATCCCAGGCGGCGGTTCACGGCGAGCATGGGCGCGTTGGAGCTGTGGTTGTTCGTCCGCATGACGGTCAGCCCGGCCTCCCGCGCCCGGCGGATCGCGTGCAGCTTGAGGGGCAGCGCGAGGCCGCGCCCGCGTGCCCGCGGGTGGGTCGCGGTGAGTTCGTTGTAGGCCAGGTCCCGGTGCTGGACCATCGCCGTTGTGCCCAGCCACTCCCCGTCCGGTCCCGCGGCGAGGATGAGCCAGTCGGGGCGCGGGTCATGGTCGAGGTGCAGAATCCCGCGCACCTGGCCCAGGGACCACCGCGGAAGGCCGGCCAGGTCGGGCGTCTCGGTCAACCGGTCCGCGGCGAAGTTCAGGTAACGCTCGAGTGTCGCCCCGTCTGCCCCGCTCAGGTCCGTGAAGGTCACGCCCTGCGCCTCTGCCCGCGCGAGGGCGTCCAGGTGCGGCGTCTCGTCGAAGGTGGCGAGGTCAAGTTCCGAGGCGAAGCGGTGCGCGTGTTCGTGAAAGCCCCGGCGTTCGGCCCAGGCCCGGCTGGGGGCGTCCGTATCATCCACATCGGCGACGAGGCCAGAGGCGCCCGCTTCCCGAACAGTCTGCTCCACGCCCTCCCACAGGGCCCGGCCTACACCCCAGCCCCGCGCCTCCGGCAGAACGAAGAGGCGGGCGTGCAGAAACCCCGGCGGGTCGAAGGGAAAGAAGTGCAGCAGAGCCCCGCCCCACACCTCTCCAGCCTCCTGCGCCACCCAGCGGCGGCTGAAGTGCGTGGGGTCTCGGCGGGCGTCCTCGGCCCGCACGCCTTCGGCGGTGAGGGGATGACCCGTGACGGCCGTGACCAGGGCGGCCCAGGCCGGTGCGTCCTCATCCCGGTAGGGGCGAATCCGGGGCGTCATGCCGCGCCCTCCACCGCCTTCACCATCTGCCGAATCGCCCCCAGGTGGTAGGCGACGTGGGCCACCCCGCCCGTCAGTCCGCCCGTCGCGTCACCGTTGGCGGGAAGATCAGCCCGAGTGCGGGCAAACGCCACCAGTTCCTCGTAGGCCCGACGGACCCGCGCCCGCACCGCCTGCCATTCTTCCCCGCTCACCTGCGCGGGCTGGAAACTGCCCTTCCAGTCGAAGGGGCCCCGGTCGCCGTCGCGTTCCCAGCGCACGATGACCTCCATGTGGAAGGCGGTATGCGCCGCGTGTCCGGCAATCGTCGAGCCGTTTACGTCCCGGCTGGCCTGCTCGGCGCTCAGCGCCTCCAGGGTGGCGAGCAGGCCGTGATTGCCGCTGCCATCGGCCCCCGTGCCGTCCAGAAAAGCGGTCCCCTGGCCGGGCGTGCCCCCCTCCACCGCCTCTTTCAGGATGTCGAGGATGCCCTCTAACCAGTTTTGTTCCACCTGTTCGGTCATGCCCCAGCGTACCGGGCGGAACGGCCCTCCCCAATCGTCCGGCTGGCTCTGGCAACGGGGCCTCTCCTCTGCTAGAGTCTCCAGTTGCGCCGCCCGGCGAGGCACGACCCTGCCTGAGCGCGGCAGAAAGAGAGGTGAATCATGAACCAGTACGACCTGAACCTGATCCTGAACCCCAACCTGAGCGCCGAGCAGCTCCAGATCGAGAAGGACTACATCGACACGACGCTGCGCAACGCCGGGGCCGAGGTGACCAACCTGGACGATGTGGGCAACCGCCGCCTGGCGTACGCCGTCGGCAAGGACCGCGAGGGCTACTACCTGATGTACACCATCCGGGCCGGGGGCAACCCCGAGAAGGACATCGCGGCGACCCTGAGGTTGCGCGACAACGTGCGCCGCATCCTGGTGGTCAAGGACCGCCCGGAGTGGAAGACCAAGAAGGCCTGAGCCGTTATGCCGTTGACGTAACGATTGTGCCCTGTTATTCTTTGGTCAACCCGCAAGGGCCACACGCCAGCAACGCCAAAGCCCCAGTTATTTCGCCAGCAACAAAGGAGACCCAGTTATGGCCCGAGGCATGAACCACGTTTACCTGATCGGCGCCCTCGCCCGCGATCCCGAACTCCGTTACACGCCCAGCGGCGTGGCCGTCTTCGAGGCCACTGTTGCGGGTGAAGACCACCTGATCGGGAACGACGGCCGCGAGCGCAAGCTCCCCTGGTACCACCGCGTCTCCATCCTGGGCAAACCCGCCGAGTGGCAGGCCGAGAAGGGCCTGAAGTCCGGCGACCCCGTGATGGTGGAAGGCAGCCTGGATTACAGCCAGTGGGAAGCGCC
Source organism: Deinococcus aerius (assembly GCF_002897375.1). NCBI lineage: Bacteria > Thermotogati > Deinococcota > Deinococci > Deinococcales > Deinococcaceae > Deinococcus > Deinococcus aerius. The sequence goes on from NZ_BFAG01000023.1 coordinate 4,701, forward strand.
CGAGGGCGGCAAGCGCAGCATGGTCAAGGTGAAGGCGCTGCGCATCGAGCAGCTCGGCTACACCCCTGACCTCGTGCAGGACGCCGGAGGCGGCGTTCGCATGGGCAGCGGCATGAACGAAGTGATCGTCATCGGGAACGTGACCCGCGACCCCGAACTGCGCTACACCCCCGCCGGAGACGCCGTGCTCGGGCTCGGCCTGGCCGTGAACGAGACCTGGAACGACCGCGCTGGGCAGAAGCAGGAAAAGACGCACTGGATCGACGTGACGCTGTGGCGCGACCTCGCCGAGAGCATGAAGGACCTGAAGAAGGGCGATCCCGTCCTGGTGCAGGGCCGACTGGTGAACGAGGCGTGGACCGACCGTGACGGCAACAAGCGCAACAGCACCAAAGTAGAGGCGGCGCGAGTCGAAGCCCTGTCCCGAGGCGCGGGCATGACCGGCAGTCCCGCAGCCACCCCCGCCGGACCTCGCACGCAGACCGCGAGAGTCGAGGCGCGCCCCCAGCAGAGCGGCGGTTACGGCGCCAGCCGTGCCCAGGCGCCTGCGCGGGCGGCGACCACGGGGACCCGTTCGGGCGGCTTGGATATTGATCAAGGTCTCGACGATTTCCCGCCGGAAGAAGAAGACCTGCCCTTTTAAAGCAGGTCCTGAGGAACCCACATGACGCAGAGCAGCAATGCGGAGCGCAAGCCCCGCGGCAAGGGGCCCAAGCGCCCCCGCAAGCCGAAGGTCGATCCGTTCTCCATCGGGGAACTGGAGATCACCGACTACAAAGACGTGAAGATGCTTCGCCGGTTCGTTTCGGACACCGGCAAGATCCTCCCCCGCCGCCGCACCGGCCTCTCGGCCAAGCACCAGCGCCGTATCTCGCAGACGATCAAGATCGCCCGCCAGCTCGCGCTGCTGCCCTACACCGAGAAGCTGGTCCGCAAGTAAGGAGACTGGGCCATGCAAGTGATCCTTCTTGAACCCGGTCGCCTGGGCCAGACCGGCGACGTGGTAACCGTCAAGCCCGGCTACGCCCGCAACTTCCTGATTCCGCGCGGCATGGCGACCCCCGCCAACGCCGCCAACATGAAGACCCTGGAGGCCCAGCTCCGCGCCCGCAAGAAGCAGCAGGAGCGGGAGAAGGCCCAGGCCGAGGACCTCGCCAGCCGCCTGAACGGCGTGGCCGTGGAACTCAGCGTCCGCGCGGGCGAGGGCAAGATTTACGGCGCCGTGACCCACGCCGACGTGGCGGGCGCGCTTGACCGCCTCGGCTTCGACGTGGACCGCCGCCGAATCGAGATGCCGAAGACCGTCAAGGAAATCGGCGAGTACGACATCGCCTACCGCGCGCATCCGGAAGTCACCATTCCGATGAAGCTCGTGGTTCACGCGCAGAAGTAAGACGGCGCAGCAAGGAAGGCCCCGGCGAACGCTGGGGCTTTTTGCGTGGGGAGGGGGAGCCACGGTGGCGAAGCGGGCAGGTGCTTACCCTGGGTCATGCGTCGCGCTTTTGCCGCCCTGCTCCTGCTCTTCCCGCCATCCGCCCTCGCGCAGTCGGGCTCCGTTCCAGAGGGCCTGACGCCCGCCCTGCTCGCCCAGCTCCGGGCGGGAGGGCTGGTGCTGTACTTCCGCCACTTCGATACGGAGGGGGCCGACGCCCCCCGGGTGGACCTGCGCGACTGCGCCACCCAGCGGAACCTGAGCGAACAGGGCCGCGCGAACGCCCGCGAGGTCGGGCAACTTCTGCGGGAGCTGCGTGTCCCCGTCGGCACCGTGCTGAGCGGCGAGTATTGCCGCAACCGGAACAGCGCCACGCTGCTTGCCGGACGGGTGACGCCCACCCCCGCCCTGAACAACCCCTACTTCCGCACGGGAACGGAGGCGGACCGGCAGCGGGTGATCGCCAACCTTCGCGCCCTGCTCAGGACGCCACCCCGCGCGGGCACGAACACGGTCATTGTCACGCACGAGCAGAACCTGCGCCTGACGACGGGCTGGATGCTGGCGGAGGGGGAGGCGGCGGTGTTGAAACCCGCTGCGGACGGCAGCTTTACCGTCCTGGCAAGGATCAGGCCGGAGGACTGGAAGGCGGCGCTGAAGCTCGGACGCTGACCCTCACGCCGTGCCCTGAGCCCCCCGACTTTGCGCGCCCGCTGACAGCCTCCAGCCCTGCCGCCGGGTACGGTGGGGCCGGAGGTTTCCCATGCTCAAGCACACGCTGACGCTGGCCGCCCTCGCCCTTTCCTCCCTCGCGCTCGGTCAGGCGGTGAAGGGATCGGTCAGGCGGTGAAGGGAACTGACGTGACCGTGACGAGTGGTGGGAGGGCCTACAAGAGCTATCTCGCCGCGCCCGCCTCGGCCACGCGCAAGCCCGCCGTCATCCTGCTGCACTCCTTCCGGGGGCTGGAGCAGGGCTACCGCGACCTGGTGGACGAGATGGCGGCGGCGGGCTTCGTGACGCTCGCGCTGGGCTGGCAAACCTTCGAGCAGGAGCCCAGCGACGTGACGGTGAAGACGCTCGTGGAGGACGGCCTGAAGTACCTCGCGGCGCGCAACGACGTGAACATCAATGCCGTCGGCCTGACAGGTTTCTGCGCGGGTGGGCGCTACACCATGCTGCTGCTCCCGCAGATGAAGGGGTTCAAGGCGGGCGTGGCGTGGTACGGCTTCCCGGATCAGGGCGGGACGGCGGCCAAACCGCAGGCTCCGAGTGCCTTTATCAACCAATTGACGGCGCTCATGCTGATCATCCACGGGACGCGGGATCAGCCCAGCCCCATCGCCACCATCTACGCCTACGCGGGAAAGCTGGACGCCGCGAACAAGAAGTTCAAGCTCAGCGTGTATCAGGGCGAGCCCCACAGTTTTCTGCTTCAGAACAGCCGGATTGCCGACACCTTCGCCAGCCGCGACGCCCGGCGCGACATGTTGAACTACTTCCGCGAGTACCTGCGCTGAGAGTGGGGCCTCCCGGTCATTCAGGGCTACAGTAGGGGCACCAATTCCCAGTTCTTCCCGGAGGTGCCCCCATGAAGACGCCCCTCACCCCGCTTGACCTCGTCCGGCGCGGCCTCAAAACTTACCCGCAGCGGACCGCCGTGACCCAGCCGGGCGGCCCCTCCTTCACCTACCGCGAGTGGGGCGAGCGCATCTACCGCCTGGCGCGGGCGCTGGGGGAGGCAGTTCCCCCGGGCTCGCGGGCAGCGGTCCTGTCCCCGAATACCCACCACGGCCTCCTGACCTACGCGGGGGTGCCGTGGTCGGGCCGCGTCCTCGTACCCCTGAACACCCGCCTCACCCCGCCTGAATATGCCTTCCAACTCCGGCACGCGCGGGTCTCCCTCGTCCTGGCCGATGCCACGCTGGCCCCCAAGGTGGAGGAGACCTGCCGCGAGCTGGGCATTCCCCTCTGGGTGCTGGGCGAGGGGAGCGACTTCGAGGATCGCCTGGGCGAGCAGGACCCCTCTCCCCTGCCCTACGCAGTCGCCGATGAGGACGACACCATCACGATTAACTACACCTCGGGCACGACGAGCAGCCCCAAGGGCGTCATGCTCACGCACCGGAACACGATGCTCAACGCGGTCGAGACGATCTATAACTTCCGGTTCGATCAGGACAGTGTGTACCTGCACACCCTCCCCGACTTCCACGCGAACGGGTGGGGCGGGGTGTGGAGCCCCTTCGGCGTGGGGGCGACGCACGTGACCTTGCCCGTCCTGCGCGGCGACACGATTCACGACGCCATTCACGCGTTCGGGGTGACGCACCTCGCCGCCGCGCCGACCGTGCTGAGCATGATCACCGACCCCGCCACCGCCCGAACCACACCCCGCCGAGTGCGCGTGGCGACGGCGGGCAGCCCTCCCCACGCCCGGACCATCGCCGATATGGACGCCCTGGGCTTCGACGTGCTTCAGGTCTATGGCCTGACGGAGACCAGCCCGCTCATCACGGTGGCCGAACTCTCGGAGGCCGAGCGGGCGCTGCCCACACCCCAGCGCGCCGCCCTGACCGCCAAGCAGGGCTTCGAGATGCTGCTCGCCGGGGAGGTGGAGGTCATGACGCCCGAGCTGACCCCCATCCCCCACGACGGGCAGACCCTCGGCGAGATCATGGTGCGCGGCAATCTCGTGATGAAGGGCTACCTCGACAACCCGGAGGCGACGGCCAAGGCGTTCGAGGGCGGCTGGTTCCACACGGGGGATGTGGCGGTTGTCCACCCCGACGGGCGCATCGAGATTCGGGACCGCAACAAGGACGTGATCATCTCGGGCGGCGAGAACATCAGCTCGGTCGAGGTGGAGGGCGTGCTGTACGCGCACCCCGCCGTGCGCGAGGCCGTGGTCGTTTCCCGCCCCGACGAGCGGTGGGGGGAGGTGCCCTGCGCTTTTATCGCCCTGCACGCGGGGCGGGCGGCGAGCCCCGAAGACCTCGACGCGCATGTGCGCCAGCAGCTCGCCGGGTACAAGGCGCCCAAGCACTACGTGTTCCGCGACGAGTTGCCCAAGACGGCGAGCGGCAAGTTCCAGAAGTTCCTGTTGCGCCGGGAACTGTGGGAGGGGCGGGAACGGGCGGTGAACTAGGGGAGAACTTTCAGAGCGCCGCCTGAGTCATGGCGGCGCTCTCCCTTTCCCCACCCGCCCCCGGTTCCCCCCGGGGTGCCGCGCTAGACTGTCGGGGAGTGTTCGCACTCGTACCACAACCACTTTTTCTGACACTTCTCGGGGCGTGCCCATGAGCCGCGCTGATGGACACCCCCACATTCGACCGAAAGGAAGGGCCAACATGACCATCTTGACCGTCATTCTGGCGCTCCTGGGGGGGTTGGCGGGCGGGTTCCTCACCGGGCAGTCGCGGGGACGGCAACAGAGGGCCGCCCTCGACGACCGGCTCCAGCAGGAGGCCCGCGCCGAGGCGGAACGTATCCGGGCCGGGGCGGAGCAGGACGCCCGGGTGATCCGTGAGCAGGCCGACCAGCGCCTTCAGGACGCCAACCGCCGCCTTCAGGAGGCCGACGAGCGCGAGCGGCAGAGCGCCCGGGGCCTGGAGGCGCAGCGCGAGCAGCTCCAGGCCCTGCGTGCCCAGGTGGAGGCCGAGCGCACCCGCGCCGCCCAGGACGCCGCCCGCGAGCGCGAGACCCTGAGCGCCGACCGCCAGGAGACCCGCCGCGAGCGCGAGGAACTCAAGCGCGAGATCGAGCGCCTCAACCGCCGCGCTGAGCAGCTCGACGCCCGCGGCGACAAGCTCGACGCCCTGGAGGAGCGGCTGGAGGGGCAACTGCGCGCCCTCGCCGGGCAGGAGGCCGACCTCGCGGAGCGGTCCCGGCAGATCGACCTGAGGCTGTACGAGGTCGCCGGGCTGACCCCCGAGGCGGCCCGGCAGCAGATCCTGGGCCAACTCGACGCCGAGCTGGAGGAGGAAAAGGCCATCCGGGTCAAGGCGATGACCGAGCGCGCGACCGCCGAGGCGCGGCGCACCGCCCGCAACGTCATCGCCCAGGCCATCCAGCGCAGCGCCTCGGAGACGAGCGCGCAGCTCAGCGTGTCTGTCGTCCCCATCCCCAACGACGCGATGAAGGGCCGCCTGATCGGGCGCGAGGGGCGCAACATCCGGGCCTTCGAGGCCCTGACGGGGGTGGACCTCATCATCGACGACACGCCGGAAGCCGTCATCCTGTCGAGCTTCAATCCGGTGCGGCGGGAGGTCGCGCGGCACGTTCTGGAGGCCCTGGTGGCTGACGGGCGCATCCACCCCACCCGCATTGAGGAGATGGTCCACAAGGCCCAGGACGAGATGAAGGCCTTTATCCACGCCCAGGGCGAGGAGGCGGCCATCGAGGCGGGCGTGGTGGGCCTCAAGCCCGGCCTGGTGCAACTGCTGGGGCGGATGTACTTCCGCACGAGCTACGGGCAGAACGTCCTGAAGCACTCGGTCCAGGTCGCGCACCTGACCGGCATCATGGCCGATGAGCTGGGGCTGGACGCCGCCATGGCTCGCCGCGCCGGGCTGATGCACGACGTGGGCAAGAGCATCGACCGCGAGATCGAGGGCACCCACGTCGAGATCGGGATCAACCTCGCGCGGCGGTTCGGGGAGCCCCATGAGGTCATTGACGCCATCGCGCACCACCACGACCCGGAGAATGGGGAAACGCTCTACTCCGTGCTCGTGGCCGCCGCCGACGCGATCAGCGCGGCCCGGCCCGGTGCGCGGCGCGAGGAACTCGAAGCCTACGTGCGCCGTCTGGAGCAACTGGAGCAGATCGCGGTCGCCTTCCCCGGTGTGCAGCAGGCCTACGCGATCCAGGCTGGGCGCGAGGTGCGCGTGATTGTCCAGCCCGAGCAGGTCAGCGACGCGCAGGCGACCCTGCTGGCCCGCGAGATCGCCGGGCGGGTCGAGCAGGACATGGAGTACCCCGGCCAGGTGCAGGTCACGGTCGTGCGCGAGAGCCGCGCCGTGGAGGTCGCCCGGTAGGGGAAGAGACAGGGGAAGGGGCGACCACGCGGCGTGCGGGTCGCCCCAAGCTTTGATCTCCACTCTGTCCCACTTCTGGAAGCTGCGCTGATGGGGCGATGTCGCCGGGTGGGCGCCCCCTCACCCCTGGCTGCGCCAGGCCCTCTCCCACGGGGGGAGAGGGTCAACCAGGCTACGCACCAGAGCGTTGTCCTGGGTCGAGATCAAAGCCTGGGGTTACCCGTCTCTCCTTCGTGGTCAGTAGCGGGGCAACCCGGCCAAGCCGCCGAACTCCCTCACCAGACGGTTCGCGTAGTCGCCGTGCAGCCGCTTGACCTCCACCCCGTAGAGGTCGATGAAGTCGGGCAGCACCTCCTCCAGGGTCACGCGCTCCATCAGGCTGCCGTCGAGGGGGCTTTCGGTCACGTCCTTCTGCGCGGTGAAGTAGGGCACCTCGCGGTTGTGGCTGCGGTAGACGTGCATCTGCGAGCCGTCCTCGGGGATGACGAGCTGGTAGAGCCGTCCCTCTTGCACCATCTCCAGCACGCGCTCGACCTCCATCACGCCGTGCTCCTGGATGTCGTGCAGGACCTGCTCCTCCATCTTCTGGCGGTGTGCCTCGACGATGGGGGTGATCTTTTCCAGAATCTCGGCGGGGTTGGCCCAGCTCGTGCCGCCGACCACGTTCGTCTCGCCGATGACCTCGTAGGGGGCCTTGTCGGGAATCTCGGCCTTGAACTCGGCGACACGCTGCACCGTGCCGACGAGGATGAGCTGCTTGATATCGAGAACATCCAGCACCTGGCCGAGTTGCTGAACTTTCTGGTTGTAGAAGCGTTGCCGCGCCGCGTCCTCCCGCGCCTCGAACAGGTCGGTGCCGCTGTCGCTGCGCGGGCCGCTGCCGGGCTGACCCCGCCCCGCCCCGCCGGAACCGGGAGCGCCGGGGACATGCCGGGTGCCCGAAACGATGGTGTCCCAGCGGTCGCCGTCGTCCAGCCGGACGTTCTCCTCGCTGCTGACCTCCTGCAACTCGCCCTGGCGCAGCACGAAGAGGCGGGCCCATTCGTTGTCCACCGCCATCACTGCCACGGTCGGCATCATCGCCAGAATGCTGTCGAGCAGCGACTTCAGCGGGCGGCCATAGTGGAACCGCTCGGGGAGGTCCGCCTGGATCTCGTACCGCTCGAACAGATCCTCGCCCACGATGTAGAGCGAGCTCCGGCCGTGGTGGGTGCGCGCCACCTGGAGGTCGTCCAGGACTCGCCCCATCGGGGTGGGGGGCACACCCGCCTCCTGCATCTTCACCTTCACGCGGGTCTGGAGGCCGCTGCCGTGGTTGTCCGGCAGGTCGGGGTTGTCGTTGACGACGGCCATCAGCACCATCGCGTCTTCGGGCAGGCTCTGAATACGCCGGATATCAGCCTTGGAAATCATGGTCGCTCCTTTCGCCGCCCATTCTCGGAACGCCGCGCCCCGGGAAGTCGCCGGATTTGCTGAAGCCCAGTTCACACTCGCGCCCGCAGTCCGGGGATTGAGGTTGAGTTCAGCAAACCCGGCTGCAGACCCTGACTCCCCCCGCATCCCGCGCTAGAGTTCTTGACATCACCGCCCGGGAGGCGGCTTTTTTATGGCCCCTCGCCCCGGTGTAGCCTGCGGGCATGACCACCCCGGAATCCCCCCTCAAGGCCGCCGCCTGGCTGATCGAGCATCTGACCGACCCCCGGGTGCGCGTCCTCGACTGCCGCTACGCGCTGACCGACCCGCTGCTGGGGCGCATCGCCTACCTGGAAGGGCACGTGCCGGGGGCGATCTATGCCGACCTGGAGACGGACCTGAGCGGGCCGGTGCAGCCGGACGGGGCGGGGGGGCGACATCCCCTGCCCGACCCGGAGACCCTCGCGGCCTGGCTGGGGAGCGTTGGGGTCGGGAATGACAGCATTGTGGTCGCCTACGACGATCCGGGGACCGGGCAGGGCTTCTACGCCACACGCGCCTGGTGGCTGCTGCGCTGGCTGGGGCACCGGCGGGTCTACGTGCTGGACGGCGGCTGGCCCGCCTTTCTGGATGCCGGGGGTCAGCCGAGTACCGACGAGCCGAACCACCCGCCCACGACCCTCACCCCGGATGTGCGGTGGGAAATGGTTGCCACGGCGCAGGACGTGGGGAACCGGGATGCGGGGACGCTCCTGATCGACGCCCGCGCCCCCGCCCGCTACCGGGGAGAGGTGGAACCCCTCGACCGCAAGGCGGGGCATATCCCGGGGGCCGTGAACCGCGAGTGGGCCGGGGCGCTCGACGGGAGCGGGCGCTGGCGGGACGGGGAGGCCCAGGCCGAAAGACTTGGCGCGGGAGACGCCCCCACCATCACCTACTGCGGCAGCGGCGTGAGCGCCACCCCGAACCTGCTCGCGTGGGAACTCGCCGGGGTGCCCCTGGGACCCCAGAACCGCCTGTACGCCGGGTCGTGGAGCGACTGGGTGAGCGACGACAGGCGGCCCGTGGCGACGGGGGAGGAGTAGGCGCCCGTCCTACCGCGTCCCGCCGTACCCGCCGGAGCAGGACGCCCCACGCTCCGGTGCCGTCGGCCCCTGCTCGTACTTGTCGAGAAAGGCCTTGAGGCGCCCGTCGGTGGGGCTGTCCACGGCGAGCTGCGCGTTCCAGGCGCTGACCACGACCGGGGAGGGCAGGCCCTCGTAGGGGCTCAGCAGGGTGTAGGGCCGCCCGTCCACGAGCCCCTTGAGGGCCGCGACCCCCTGGGCGTCCAGGTCGGGGCGGTACGTGATCCACACCGCGCCGTGTTCCAGGCTGTGGACGGCGTACTCGTTGTACAGCGGCTTGTCGTACACCCCGCAGTTCTGCCAGATGGGGTTGTGGGGGCCGCCCGCCGGGGGCGTCTGGGCATACACCAGGGCGCCGCTGCGGTGGTCGCCACCCTGGTAGTCGAAGGTCTTCACGCCTTGCAGCCCCTTTTGCCCGCAGGCGGCGAGCGAGAGGGGCAGGAGGGCGAGGAGGAGGATTCTGGTCATCAGGCTCCAGGGTAAAGGCCGGGCGTGAAAAACGTGTCCCGTTCGCTCACCGGACGTGGGAGGCTGACGCATGGCCCCCGCCCACCTCGCCGCCCTGAATCAGCCCATCATCTTCGTGGACACCGAGACGGGCGGGCGTGACCCGGCCCGGCACCCGCTCCTGACGGTCGGGCTGGTGACCCTGACACCCGGGGGGGAGGTCACCCGCCCCCTGCACCTGCGGGTGCAGCACGAGCAGTACGACGTGGACGAGGAGGCGATGGCGGTGAACGGCATAGACCTGAAGGCGCACCACGCGGAAGCCAGGCCTGCGGGGGCGGTCGCGGACGCCGTGCGGACCTACGCGGGCGAGGTCGGGCGGGTGATGCTGGGCGGGCACAACCTGCACTTCGACACGGGCTTTCTGCGGACGCTCCTGCCGGACCTGGGGAAGGTGTTTCGGCGCGGGCGGGTGGACACCAAGCTCACCGCCCAGTTCCTGATCCACGCCGGGCACCTGCCGAGGAAGTTGGGGACCGCCCTCGACCAACTCGCCGGGCATTTCGGGTTCGAGTACCGGGCGCACGACGCGCTGGAGGACGCCACCGTGACGGCCCGGGTGTACGCGGAGTTGCTGCGTCTGGCGGCGCCCGGTGAGGCCGAGTCCTCCTGACCTACTCGCCCCCCACGCTGTCCCGGGCGTCGCGCCCGCCTGTGGGCAGGCCAGGTGGCCGCCCTCCCGGAAAGCTCGTATTCAGCAGGTCCACCTCCTGATGATCGGGCATCAGGGTCCCCGTCAACCCGCGCGAGGCCAGCACGGGCAGGAAGGCCTCCATCACCTCCGGCTCACCGTGGACGAGCCACACGCGGGGACTCCCGGTGGTCGAGAGAAAGGCCAGCAGGTCATCCTGATCCGCGTGGGCGGAGAAGCCGCCGATGGTGTGGACCTGTGCCCGCACCACCACCTCTTCCCCCATGAGGCGGACGGTCTCGGCCCCGGCCACGATGCGGCCCCCCAGGCTGCCGGGCGACTGGTAGCTCACGATGACGAGGCTGGTGCTCGGCTTCCACAGGTGGTGTTTGAGGTGATGCTGAATGCGCCCGCCCGTCATCATGCCGTTCCCGGCCAGGATGATCGCCGGGCCGTCGTAGCGGTTCAGGCGCTGCGACTCGCCGCTCGTGAGGACCACGTGCAGGGTCGAGGGCCAGAAGGGGTCCTCCCCTCTCCCCAGGGCCTCGCGGATGGGCACAATGAGTTCGTCACCGTACTCGAAATACTCGGAGGTGGCGCGGGCGGCCATCGGCGAGTCGAGGAAGATGGGGATGCGCGGCACCTCGCCGGAGTCCATCAGGTTTTTCAGCGTGTACAGGATCATCTGCGCCCGCTCGATGGCGAAGGTGGGGATCAGGATTTTGCCGCCCGCCCGGATGCTCTGGCGCAGCGCGTCCCCGAACTCGGCCAGGGTGGCGGGCAGGGAGCGGTGGGTGCGGTTGGCGTAGGTCGTCTCGATCACCACGGCGTCGGCGGGGGGCGGCGGCGCGAAGTCGAGTTGCAGGCCACTCTCACGGTTGCCCAGGTCGCCGGACATGATCAGGCGCTCCCCGCCTTGCTCGATCAGCAGGTACGCGCTCCCCAGGATGTGCCCGGCGCGGAACGGCGTGACCCGAAGCGGCCCTACTCTGGCCGCCTCGCCGAAGCGCAGGGACGGGCGCAGCAGGGCGAGGGTGCGGTGAACATCGTCCTCGTCGTACAGCGGCTCCTGGACCTCCGCCTCGCGGCCTGTCCGCCGGGCCTTCCGCAGGGCCTGGCGAAAACCCTCCACCTGGAGGCGGGCGGAGTCGAGGAGCACCGTCTCGGCGAGGGCCGCCGTCGGCGCGGTGCAGTAGACCGGTCCCCGGTAGCCCTGCCTCACGAGGAGCGGGAGCCGCCCCACGTGGTCGAGGTGCGCGTGCGTCAGGATCACCGCCGCCAGGTCCGGGGGATCAAAGGGGAAAGGCTCACGGTTGCGGGCCTCCAGGTCCTCGCCCCCCTGGAACATGCCGCAGTCGATCAGGACGGACCCGCGCGGGGTGGTGAGCAGGTGGGCACTTCCGGTCACCGTGAGCGCCGCTCCCAGACTCTGAAGGTGCATAGGGCAGTGTGACGCCCAGGAACGGCCCCGGGCTTTACCCGCCCTTCAGAAAGTGGGCGGACCCGGTGGGGTGGGTGTACGTTCGGCGCATGACCGATCCCCTGATCTTCACGACCTCCACCGACGCCGACGAGCCCGGGTCAGGCGGGCCGGGCCGTTCCTTCAGCCGCATCGTGGTGGGGACCGACTTCTCGCCCGCCGCCGACCATGCCCTGGGGGTGGCCCGGACCCGCTTCCCGGGGGCGAGCCTGCGCCTGGTCCATGTGACGGACGCGCGCGCGGTCGCCACCCCCGATCTGGGGGGCGGCGTGACTCCCACCATTCCCAACCCGGCCCTGCTCCAGACGCTGGAGGACGCCGACGGCGACCGGCTCGCCCGCCTGGCCCGGGAGGGCGAGGAGACGGAGCTGATGGTGGGCGACCCGGTCACGGGCCTCCTGGACGCGGCGCGGCGGTGGGAGGCGGATCTGATCGTGGTCGGCACGCACTCGCGGGGTGCCCTCGAACACTTCCTGCTGGGCAGCACCGCCGAGAAGCTGGTGGGCCGCAGCCCGGTGCCGGTCCTCACCGTGCGGCTGCCGGGGGGACGGCGGTGAAGGTCGGCGTGGTCGGCGCGGGGCTGGTGGGGGCCACGGCGGCCTACGCCCTGACCCTGCGCGGCTCGTGCAGCGACCTCGTGCTGGTGGACAAGGACGGGGGCCGCGCCCAGGCCGAGGCACAGGACATCGCCCACGCCGCCCCCGTCAGCCACGGCACCCGGGTGAGCAGCGGCGACTACGCCTCGCTGGCGGGCTGCCGAGTCCTTGTGGTCGCCGCCGGGGCGAACCAGAAGCCGGGCGAGAGCCGCCTGGACCTGCTGGACAAGAACGCGGCCATCTTCAGGGAAGTGATCCCCTCGGTTGCGGAACACGCCCCGGAGGCCGTGCTGGTGATCGCCACCAATCCGGTCGACATCCTCACCGACCTCGCTACGCGCCTCGCGCCGGGACAGCCCGTGCTGGGTTCGGGCACGGTCCTCGATTCCGCCCGGTTCCGCCACCTGATCGCCGAGCGGGCGGGCGTGGACGCCACCCATGTCCACGGCTACGTTCTCGGCGAACACGGCGACAGCGAGGTCCTGGCCTGGAGCACCGCCACCGTCGCGGGCCTGCCGGTGGACGACTTCATGAAGGCGCGGGGCCGGGAATGGTCCGCCGCCATGCGGGACGAGATCGACCACGGGACCCGCGCCGCCGCCGCCGCCATCATCCAGGGCAAGCGCGCGACCTACTACGGTATCGGCGCGGCCCTGGCCCGCATCACCGAGGCCATTCTCGGCGACCGGCGCTCGGTCCTCACGGTCAGCGCCCCCACCGACGAGTACGGCGTGAGCCTGAGCCTGCCGCGCGTGGTCGGGGCCGGGGGCGTGGAGGACACCCTGATGCCCCCCCTGACGGGGGAGGAGCGCGCGGCCCTGGAGGCGAGCGCCGGGGTGCTGCGGGGGACGGATCGGCGGCTAGGGGAGTAGCGTCGGCGCCGGGAGAGGACTGTGAGAGACTTCGCCTGGGACAGCATGAAAAGCTCCTCCCCCTTGAGGGGGGAGGCTGGGAGGGGGTGAGCGAGCGCCACGTCCCAAGGCCAGCCCGAATGCCCAGGCCACTTGGAGGAGAAGCAAGTGGCGCTGGTCACACGCCCCCTCACCCCCGCCCTCTCCCACGAGGGGAGAGGGCAAAACACGTTCCCACCGCACTTTCTCTTGATGGGAGACGCGCCTCTCACCGAGCCAATAGGAGCGGCAGAAAAACCCCCGGCTCAGGAGCCGGAGGGATCGGGGTTCGGGTCTGGCGTGGGTTGATCGGGGGGCGTTTCCGGCGGAGCCGTGGGCGGTGTGGTCGTCTCCGGTGTCCCTGAGCTGGAGTCCCCCTGCTCCCCGTCCTGGAACTCACCCGTGATCGTGCCGCCGTCTGCCGCGCGGGCCACGACCTCGTTGCGGTCGAGGTCGTAGAGGAGTTCCTGGGCGCGCAGCACGTCGCCGCCCTGGGTGCTCTCGGCGGGCTGGTCTGGTGTGCCGATCAGTCGGGCGGTGTTCGCCTGGTCGTCGTACTCGACCCGCGCCGCCTTGCTGACCCGCCCCCCCTTGCTGTTCAGCACCACGTTGCCCACCAAAACCGTCTGCTCGGCGTCCACGTCCACCTCGATACTCTGACTGCTCCCCGTGAGGAGGCCGTCGTCGGAGGGGCGGGTGAAGGAGATCGGGCCGTCGATGCGGGCGATCCCGTCGGACTCGTCGTACACGAGCTTCTCGCCCTTGAGTTCGGTCTTGCCCTGGGTCACAAGTACGGTGTCGGGGGCGGGCTTGGGGATGGCCTCCACGGCGCAGCGGCTCAGGCGGTCGGTCTTGCCCTCCGGCACGTTCTCCAGAAAGCGGGCCGTCCCCGCACTCGCCTCCACGTGGCCGTCACCTCCCTCGCCGTTCTCGCCCTGCTGCTGGGTGACCAGGGCCAGCGGCACGCGGATCACGTTCTTGTCGATGGTGATGAGAACCCCGCCCGGTCCCGTCTCGCTGAAGACGGCCAGGCTGGGGGCGTCCTCCGGCTCGTCGTCCTGACGGCTACAGATCGTGAAGATGCCCGTCTCGTCGCTCGTGCCCGTCCGCACGATGCGGATGCGCCGCTCCTGCCCGTCGTCGCCCCGGCGGACGAGTTCCAGGCTGGCGTTCTCGGCCTCATTGCCCGCCGGGGGCGCGCCGTCCGTCGTCTGGGTCGTCTCTGGTTGCGCCGGGGTAGCCTGGGGAGCGGCATTGGGGGCGGGGGCCGGGGACGCGGTCGGTGCCGGGGTGGCCTCCTGCGCCAGCACCCAGGCGGGCAGGGTGGCCCCCACGAGGAGGGCCAGGGTCAGGGCCAGCGGGCGACGCACGATCCGAGTTTACTTCTCGCCGAGCACGTCGAACTGCTCGGTGGGGATCTTGAAGGGCGTGTTCAGGGCGCGCACGCGGGCGAGGTCGGTGCGCTGCTCCAGGGCGCCGCTGGCAGGGGCGCGGACCGTCACCTTCGTCTTGCTGTCCACGCTGACCGCGTTGCCGATCACGTACGCGACGTTCTTCTTGTCGTCGTAGTACACCGCGTTCCCGGTCGTCGTGAGGGTGCCCTGCACGAGTTTGACGTTGCCGCGCACGTACAGCGTCTTGTTGCCCGTCAGCGCCCGCACCTCCTGCCCGGTCATCACGAGTTCCTTCTGGTTGCCCTTCGCGGCGCGGGTCAGGCTGGGCGAGCCCGTGAGCTGCGCGAGTTCCTTGTCCTCGTCGAAGATCAGCCGGTCGGCCCGCCCGCTCTGGTTGCCGCTCTTCATCACGACGTTCCCGGTGCTGGTAGAGATGTTGTTGTCCACGTCCAGGCTCATTTCGGTCGCGCTGATGTTGACGGGATCGTTGTCCTTGTCGCGGGGCACAAAGGTCGCGCTGGGGCTCGCGCTCAGTACGCCCCGCCCGGTGGCCTCGCTGTAGGCGAGCTGCCCGCCCTTGGCCGTCAGGCCGCCGCGCGTCACCTGCACGTTCCCGTTGAAATTCGCCGTGCGTCTGCCCTTGGCGTTCGTGAGCGGTGTTCCGGCGGGCGCGGCGAGCGTGGCCTGCGAGGCCTGAATCTGGAGGGTGCTGACCGTCGCCTTGACCGGGCTGCCCGAGAAGGTGAGCGGCCCATTCCGCAGGTCGCCGCGCGGCGCCCCCTGGATATTGATGATGCGCTTCTCGGAAGTTGTCTGCGCGAGAACAGTCGTGGCGGCCAGGGCCGCGATCAGGGCGAGTCTTCTGGGGCTATTCATGTCCGGTCTCCTTGATTTTTCGGTGTGGCGACGGGCTTGTGAAGCACGCGCTTCCCGTTCTCGCACGTTTCGGTCCCGTCCAGATCCGAGCTGATATCGGACGGACCCGCATCCAGGATGACGAAGTCGAAGCTCATTTGAAGGTTGGGAATACGGCCTTTGAGCGAAGGGGCGTCAATGTCTGTCAGGGGAGCGCTGAAGCCTGTCCCCTGCTCAACCCGTACGGGCTGCTCGTCGTTGCCCCGCAGTTCGATGTCCGCACACTGCTGCACCAGCGTGATCTTCGCCTGACTCGTCATGAGGTTGTCCTGCGCGTCGATGGTCAGGTCCGGGGCGGCCAGCGTGGCATCCAGCACGGGTCGGCCCTGGCGGTCCTTCACCCAGCGCCCGCCGTTCGAGAGACCCGCGAGGTGCGTCTCCCCCTTCAGCGGATCGTTCGTCACGTCCGCCGCCTGGAACCGCCACACGGCCCCCGGGTCGCGGGACGGGTAGAGGGTGAGCGATACACCCCGCAGGGTGGCGCCGGTCTGCGGGCCGCCCAGATTCCGCCCGGGCAGCAGCGCGAACACCAGCGCGAAGATTCCCAGCGCGAGCAGCGCGTAGACCCCGGCTTTCAGCACGACGGCACTCTAGCGCCCCGGCCTCATGAGAGTGGTGGGCCGGGGCTGACTGGAGGTGAGGAGGGCCGGGGGGGCAGTGGCGCCCTTTCCCCCCACCCCGCACCGCGTACCCTCTCCCCATGATCGATACCCACTGCCACCTCGACTTCCTCGACGACCCGGCCTCGGCGCGGGGGGAACTCGGCCTGACGGGGATGGTCTGCATCGGCGCCAGTCCCGAGCACGCGCGCAACGCCGTGGCCCTCGCCGAGCGCTTCGGGGACGTGTGGGCGACCGTCGGCCTGCATCCCACCGATACGGACCAGGACAGCCCGGACGTGCGGACGGACCTGGAAGCCCTGGCCCTCCACCCCCGGGTGGTCGGCATAGGCGAGAGCGGGCTGGACGACTACTGGGACGACACGAAGAGGGAGGCGCAGCTCGCGGCGTTCGAGTGGCAGCTCGACCTCGCCCGGCGGGTGGGCAAGCCGCTCGTCATCCACGTGCGCGACAAGCCGGGGCAGGACTCGGCCCAGCGGGGCGTGATGGACGTGCTGTCCGCATGGCCGGATGTCCAGGTCATCCTCCACTGTTTCAGCGGGCATCCGGGCCTGCTCGCCTTCGGGATGGAGCGCGGCGCGTACTTCGGCTTCGCGGGCAATACGACCTACAAGAACGCGCGGGAGATTCAGGAGGCGGCGCGAACCGTCCCGCTCGACCGCCTGCTGGTGGAGACGGACGCGCCCTTCCTCGCCCCCGTGCCGAAGCGCGGCAAGCCCAACCGTCCCGGCTACGTGCGGCATACGCTGGAGTTCATCGCGGGGCTGCGCGGGCTGGATGCGGCCGAGCTGGAGCAGGCGACGGACGCGAACGCCCGGCGGGTGTACCGGCTGCCGGGGTGAGACTGGGCGGCGGGGCGTAGACTACGCGGGTCTGTACAGCTCGCCGAATCTTCCGGGAATTCCTCCCGTGTATCCCTTGTGAACTCCCATGACCCAGCCCCCCCTTCCCTCCGACCTTCCGCTTTCCGGCGTCCGCGTCATCGACTTCACCCGTGTGCTCACTGGCCCCTACTGCACGATGCTCCTCGGCGACCTGGGCGCCGACGTGATCAAGATCGAACCCCCGGGCGGGGACGACACCCGCGCCTGGGGGCCGCCGTACCAGCGGGCGGGGGAGGCGCGCGAGTCCACCTACTTCCTCAGCGTGAACCGCAACAAGCGCAGCGTGGTGCTGGACCTCAAGGAGGAACGGGACCTGCGGGCCGCGCGGGCGCTGATCTCCGGGGCGGACGTGCTCGTCGAGAACTACCGCCCCGGCACGCTGGGCCGCCTGGGTCTGGGCTGGGAGGCGCTGCACGCCGAGTTTCCCCGGCTGGTCTACGCGGCGATCAGCGGCTTCGGCCAGGAGGGGCCGTACCGCGACCGCGCCGGGTACGACGTGATCGCGCAGGGGATGGGCGGCCTGATGAGCTACAACGGCGAGGAGGGCCGCCCGCCCGTGCGGGTCGGCGTGGCCGTGGCGGACGTGTTCGCCGGGTCGCTGACCACCCAGGCGATCCTGGCGGCCCTCTTCCAACGGGAGCGGACCGGGGTGGGGCGCCGGGTGGACGTGAACCTCCTGGAGGGCATCATCTCGCTGGGCACGAGCCAGATCAGCCGCTACCTGAACGGGGGGCAGATTCCCGGGCCCCAGGGCAACGACCACCCCTCCATCGTGCCGTACGGGACCTTTCCCTGCGCGGACGGGATGGTGAACGTGGCGGCGGGGAACGACAGCCTGTGGCGCCGCTTCTGCGAGGCGCTGGAATTCGACTCGCTGGGCAGCAATCCCCAGTACGCGACGAACGAGGGCCGGGTCCACGCGCGCGAGGCCCTGAACGCGGAGATGTATCCGGCGCTGGGGCGCTACACCCGTGCCGAGATCATGCGGCGGCTGGACGCGGCGGGCGTCCCCTGCGGCCCCGTCAACAACGTGCGCGAGGTGTTCGAGGACCCCCACGTGAGGGATCAGGGGATCGCCGTCACCGTTCCCCACGCGGCTCTGGGCGAGACGACCGTGACCGCGCCACCCTGGAGCATGGACGGCCAGCGTCCAGCAGTGCGCCGCGCCCCGCCTACCCTGGGCCAGCACACGGACGAGGTGCTGGCGGAACTCGGCCTGACCCCCAAGGAGACCCTATGATCGACGAATTCGCCGTGTTCGACCTGCTGACCCCCGACGAGCGCCTCATCCGCGAGAGTGTGCGCTCGTTCTGTGACGCCGAACTCCTGCCCCACATCGCCGACTGGTGGGACAGCGGCGAGCTGCCTGTGAGGGACGTGATGCGCCAGTTCGGGGGGATGGGTTTGCTGGGCCCCACGACGCCGGAGGAATACGGCGGCGCGGGCACCTCCTACAGCGCGTACGGCGCGATGATGTACGAGCTGGAACGGGTGGACAGCGGCCTGCGGAGTGCCGCCAGCGTGCAGGGCAGCCTCGTCATGTTCCCGATCTACAGCTACGGGAGCGAGGAGCAGAAATGGAAGTACCTCCCCGGCCTCGCCTCCGGCGAACTGATCGGCTGCTTCGGCCTCACCGAGCCCGACGGCGGCTCCGACCCGGGGGCAATGCGGACCCGCGCCCGGCGTGACGGCAACGAGTACGTGCTCAACGGCAACAAGATGTGGATCACCAACTCCCCGGTCGCCGACTTCGCCGTGGTGTGGGCCAAGGACGAGGAGGGCGTGGTGCGCGGCTTTATCGTGCCGACCGACGCGCCCGGCTTCTCCGCCCCCAAGATCACCCGCAAGATGAGCCTGCGCGCCTCGGTGACCGGGGAGATCGTGCTGGAGGACTGCCGGATTCCGGCCGCGAACCTGCTGCCGGGCTCGGGGGGCCTCAAGTCCCCCCTCTCCTGCCTGACCTCGGCCCGCTTCGGGATCGCCTGGGGGGCGATGGGGGCGCTGGAGGCGATGCTGCGGGCGGCGCTCGACTACACCGGGAGCCGCACGACCTTCGGCAAGCCCATCGCGGGTCGGCAACTCGTGCAGGACAAGCTGGTCAGGATGGCGACCGACCATTCGACGGGGCTGCTGCTCGCGTGGCGGCTGGGGCAGTTGAAAGACGCGGGCCGGATGAACTACGCGCAGGTCAGCTACGCCAAGCGCAACAACGTGCGGGTGGCGCTGAACGGCGCCCGCCTCGCCCGGGAGATGCTGGGCGGCAACGGCATCACCACCGAGTACCCGGTGATCCGCCACATGCTCAACCTGGAGACGGTGGACACCTATGAGGGCACGCACGACATCCACACCCTGATCGTCGGGCGGCACCTGACGGGGGTGGGGGCACTGGAGTAGCCCCAGCATGGTAGGCGACTCACCGCGCCGACCCGTTCACCTGCGGCCCACTCTCCTCGCCCTGCATGAGGGGCGCGGGATCGGCTACGAGCTGGACGGGGTGACCTACGGGCTCGTGTGGCCGGGCGCTGGAGAGCCGGGGGAGGCAGAGGCCACCCGGGTCGCCCTCCTCCACGCCGCCGCGCTCGACCTGCGGCAGGTTGAGGTGCAACCGCCCACCCCCGTCCCGGCGGAAAGCCCTGGGGGGATGGGGTTTGCGCTCAGCGCCCAGGCAGGAGACCCCGCGAGGGCTCTTCAGGCTGCCCGGCTCGCCCTGGCCCTGGCGCGGCTGGCAGACGGGCAGAGCCTCTCGGCGGAAGAACGCGGGGGGCTGTGCCAGGAACACGGCCCCCCAACCACACGTGAAGTCATCCTGCATGCCGACGGCAGCGCCGACAAGGGGGACGGCAGCCTCAGCGTGGGCTACACCCTGAATGGCAGGCCCTACGCCGCCTTTCTGGGCGAACGGGGCCACGAGTACCTGGCCGAGCGGGAGGCGATCCGGCTGGCACTCACCCACGCCCGGCTGCTGGGCTACGAACGGTTCCGGGTCCTCAGCGACCACCGCTTCCACGTGCGCCGCTACGCCGAGAACCTCGTCCACCGGGGGCGCCGCAAGTCGGGCTCGCTGGAGCGGCTGGACGCCCTGGTGGACGACCTCGGGCCTGCCGTCTCCTTCGAGTACACCGGGACGAGCGCGACCGACGCCCCGCACCGCCTGGCCGTCCACGCCCGGGCGCTGCACCGGCTGGCCTTGGGGCAGCCCCCCTCCCGTTCGCAGGCCGTGGCGCTCCGGCGGGTGCATTTCGCGCGCCGGGTGGGAGGCGGGGTGCTGTACTGAGGACGCTGGACTACCCCACCCGCCCCACCTCCCGCCCGTCCCGGAACTGGTGCACGGCGGTGTGGTCGCCCCCCTCCGTCACGCCCAGTTCGACGAGCAGGCCCACGGCGTACCGGAACAGTCCCTGTTCGCCGGGCAGCGTGTACCGCTGGAGTTTCTCCTTGGCGTCCAGCACGCTGCCCCAGCCGCGGGCGTCGCCCAGCAGCCGCACCTCGACCACCAGCACGTTGAGGTGGTTCTCCTCGCGGTAGTGGACGATGATGTCGGGGTAGGCGCCCGTGACGGTCTGGGTGGCGGCCTCGGCCTCGGGCTCGCTCAGGCCCTGGCGGATCAGGTTGCGGCGCAGGTCCCGCTGGCGGGGGCGGCTCATGTAGGGAAAGTCGTAGGTCGGCTCGTCGACCCGGCTGTTGCGGCTGTACTCGCAGTCGGTGTGAAAGCCCGGAAACTGCCGCTCCAGGTACACCGCGAGCCGGTGGACGAGGCTTTTGGGGTTGAGCTTGCGCTCAATCAGCAGGCGGTCGAACGCCCACAGGTCGGCGAGTGCCCTCTGGGACCGCTGGAGGATGACTTCTTCCTCGGGACACTGGAGCACCACGGGCGGCATGGGCCAGCGTAGCCGAGGTGGTGCCCGGGCGTGCAACCGGGGGTTGGACAGGCTCGGCGCGGGGAACGCCGGTACAACCGGGCCAGCGGTGCCCCGGCCCCCCGCCCGGCCCGTTCGGACTCCTGACAGAGCCCGTCACGCTGAGCTGCGCGCGAGGCACCGCCTACCTGGCATCCTGGGACCCTTCACCTGCGCTCAGGGTGACGCCGCTGCTTGTGAGGTCGGTGATGATCGGCGGCCCGCCACCCGGCGTCTCACCACCACCCGCGCCGCTTGAAGTAGTACGCCAGCAGGCCGCCGACGAGCAGGAAAGACCCCCAGGCGAAGGCGTAGCCGTAGCGCCACGACAACTCGGGGATGAGGTGGAAGTTCATGCCCCACACGCCCGCCAGAAAGGTCAGGGGCAGGAAGATCACGCTCACGGCGGTCAGGGTCCGCATCACCTCGTTCATGCGCTGGCTCTGGAGGTTCAGGTGCAGGTCGAGCAGGCTGGTCAGGAAGTCGCGCAGACCGTCCAGGCGGCTCGACACCCGGCTGAAGGAGTCCTGCACGTCGCGGTAGCGCACGAGGTCGGCGGCGGTGCCGTCGGCGTGGCGGGCGAACAGGGCGACGGCCTCGCGGGCGTCCCCGCCGAGGCGGCGGGCCTGGGCGAGCAGGTGCTTGAGGTCGAACACCTGCCCGACCGGGTTGGCGCGCACATTGGTGAAGACCCGCTCCTCCAGCTCCTCCACCCGCAATTCCAGGGCGTCGGCGAGGACGAAAAAGGTGTCCGCCGTCTGGTCGAGCAGTTCGTACACGACCTCGGGCGCCGTATTCACGCTCTCGCGGCCCACCAGGGTCCAGACCGCCTCCAGCGCCCGCGTGCCCCCGCTGCTGAGGGTGAGGACCGACCCCGCAAACAGAAAGAGGCTGACGCGCTCGGTGAATTCCTCGCACTCCACCGGCTGCGCGAAGGACCGGATGGTGATGAAGGCGTGCTCGGGGTAGGCCTCCGCCCGGCTCCAGTGGCCGCGTTCCAGCGCGTCCTCCAGCGCGAGGCGGTTGAGGGGAAAGGCCGAGCGCAACCGGGCGAGTTCCGGCTCGGTGACGGCCTGCGCGTCCACCCACACACCCTCGGTTTCGCCCTGCCAGTCGAGGTCAGTGCCGCTCAGGGTCTTGGCGCGAATCATGGACGAATCGTAGAGCGTGGGGCGCGGGACGTGGACCGGGCGACGCTCCCCTATCCTGTCTCCCGTGAGCGGCGGGCTGTGGCTGTGGTTGATGCTGGGGGGAGCGGCGGGGGCCGTGTGCCGTCAGGGGGTGGTGCTGGCCCTCGCGCCCCTCGTCCTGCGGACCGGGTTCCCGCTGGCGGTGCTCCTGATCAACGTGCTGGGCTCCTTTCTCCTGGGCCTGACCGTGGCGCTCGTTGGGCGCGGCGTGTGGCCGGAGGCGGTGCGGGTGGCCTTCGGCACCGGGGTGCTGGGCGCCTTCACGACCTTCTCGACCTTCAGCGTGGAGGTAGACACGCTGCTGGGCCGGGGCGCGGTCGGCCTCGCCGCGCTCTACGCGGGGCTGAGCGTGGGCCTGGGCGTCCTCGCGGCGGTGCTGGGCCGGCACCTGGGGGCGAGGCTATGACCGGGCGCAAGCGGAAGAAGAGCGAGACCACCCGTCCCCCCGAGCAGTTTCTCGACCTGGCGGACGTGCTCGTGTACGTGGGGCAGGTCATCGCGCGGGGTGTGCCGGGGGCGGTCTGGGTCCGGGCGGAGATTGCCGCCCTCACCGACCGCCGCCACCTCTACCTCGACCTCGTGCAACTGGAGGACGGGGCCGAGGTCGCCAAGTGCCGGGCGACCGTCTGGGCGCGCGAGCGCTACGCCCTGGAGGGCAAGTTCCGCCGCGCGACGGGCGGCACGCTGACGGCGGGCCTCAAGGTGCTGCTCTTCTGCACGGCGGAGTTTCACCCCCAGTACGGCTTCTCGCTCAACGTGCTCGACGTGGCGCCCGAGTTCACGCTCGGCGACGCGGCCCTGCGGCTGGACGCCCTGCGCGAGACGCTGGTGCGCGAGGGCGTGTACGGGCGCAACCGCTCGCTCCCCGCCCCGACCGACTTTGCGCGGGTGGTCGTGATCAGTCCCCGGGAGGCGGCGGGCCTGGGCGACTTCCGCCGCGAGACGGACGCCCTGGAGGCCGCCGGGGTGGTCGAGTTCCTGTACCTGGAGGCGACCTTCCAGGGGCGGGAGGCCTCCGCGAGTCTGACGGCAGCCATCGCGGAAGCCCGGGACGCCCACGGGGAGGAGCCGCTCGACGCCCTCGTCGTCATCCGCGGGGGCGGGGCGGTGACCGACCTCGCCTGGCTCAACGACCTGGAGGTGGCCCGCGCGCTCGCCACCTTCCCCGCCCCCGTGATCACCGGCCTGGGCCACGCCCGCGACGACACCCTCCCCGACGAGGTCGCCTGCATCCGCACGGACACGCCCAGCAAGGCGGCGGGCCTGATCGTCCGCACAGTCGCCGCCGCCGCCGCCCAGGCGCAGGAGGACGCCCGCACCATCCGCGCCCGCGCCCGCGACGTGCTGATCAACGCGGACGCCGGGGCCAGGTGGATCCTCGACCGCATCCTGGGCACCGCCCGCCGCCAGGCCGACGCCGCCCACGCCGAGACCGACGCCCTGATGCGCCAAGCCCTGGGCCTCACCCCCGAACGGACGCTGGCGCGCGGCTACGCGCTGGTGCGGGACGCGGGGGGCACCCCCATCACCCGCGCCACCCAGGTCGAGGTGGGACAACCCCTCACGCTGGAATTCAGGGACGGGACCGTGGGCGTCCGGGTGACGGACAAGGGCGAGCGTTGAGGAGGGGTTGGGAGAGAGTCCTGATGCCGAACAGGATGCGGGTGCGGAGGTGGGCGTTGCCCCGCTCCTGGCGCTATGCCAGTCCCTGGAGGGCAAGCTGGCGCTTGCTTCCTTCCCCCCTATGCAAGCCTCCCCCACAAGGGGGGAGGAGGAACAGTGCCGAGGCTTTTGCTTCTCAAAACCGTCTCCTGTGGACGGCCCATTCCCCCAAGCGGCTCGCGCTCGCACCGCCTTCACCCCGCCTTGCTCGCGCAGCGAGACGGTGGGCCCGTAGCTCAGGATGCAGCAAGATCAAACCTTGCGCGCGGAGAGTAGCGGCCACAGGCGCAGCGGGCGAGCCCCTTGCCCAGCGCAGCGCCGCTCCCCCTCCACCGAGAAGAGAGACACGTGAGTGGACTGAGCGTCAACGCGCGGGCCGCCCCGCGCGGCGGAGTCGTCGCCCCCTCTGGGGGGAGGGGGCTGGGGGGTGGGGGTAACCCGCAGCAAGACCCCCTGCCCCTCAGCTCACCCTCCGTACGTCTCCGTCACGCTCCCCGGCCCCCTGAAAACTCGGCCCTCAGGGCTGATACGTCTTCCGCACCCCCCCGAAGCCCGCCTGTGGCCGGGTGGGATAGAAGACCAGGCTGATGGGCAAACTACTCCCGCTGGCAGGCACAAAATCAATGTCTAACCGGTCCGACTGTGCGCGCCACAGCAACACAGGCTGGTCGGGCGTGAGCGCATTCCCGCTGCGGGGCAGCTTGATCGTCTGGGAGACCGGGCCGTCCTCGATATTCATGGCGCCCCGGTACAGCCCCCCGCGCGGGCTGAAGGCGACGGCGGTTCCGCCCGCCCCGTACACCTGGAGGTCATACAGGACGCCGTAATTGCCCAGCAACCGCTGGGGACGGCCCGTCAGCCGGTCCACACCGTCCAGCGCCGGGTCCACCCGCCCGTCCCCGATCACCAGCCGGGCGGGGAGCGAGGCGAGGTTCACCCGCAGGGACCGCACGGCGTTCGGGAAGGTGCCTCGCTGGTGCCGCTCGTCGGGCTGGAGGTAGGGAATCTGCTGCACGACCTGCGCGGTGGCGGGCAGGCCCTCCTCCAGCATCACGAAGGTGAGTTCCACCCGCCCCGAGGCCGTCAGGTCCTGCATGACGTTCACACCGCTGCCGGGGTTCAGGGTGGGGCTGGCGTACACGGCGGCGCTCTGCCCGGGTGCGAGGTTCAGGACATGGCCGCCCGCGCTGGCGAAGTAGTCCAGCAGGGTGACCTGCCCCAGCAACCCCTCGATGCGGGTGGGAGCCGTCTCGCCCAGCCGCTCGGTGCGGACCTCGACCGCCCGGCCCTCGACGTTGCGCGCCAGGATGTACAGGCGGGCGGGGCGGCCCAGCGCGTTGAGGTGGTAGGCGAGCAGCCGTGCCCGCCCGGACACCGTGTCCTGGTACAGCACGCCGCTCTGGGTGGGGGCCTCGGGGCTGTCGCTGAAGAGCAGCGGGTAGCTCGGGCCGGGCACGGGCAGGGCGGTCAGGGCGGGGTAGCCGGAGACCAGCGGGTCGGCGAAGCGGTCGCCGGGCTCGGCGTACTTCAGGGCGTAGCTCAGCGGGGTATCGACCGCCGCGCCCTGCACCTGGATGGTGCGGCTGTAGGGCTGGCTCTGGAGGCCCCGGCTGTTCGTGACCTGGAGGGTGACCGTGTACGTGCCCGGCTGGAAGTAGGCGTCCTGCCGCCCCGTCCACTTGCGGCTCGTGATGTCCGCGCCGTCGGGGTCGAAGGGGTAGTCGGTGAAGATGATCCGCTCGCCCGGCGCGTACACCGTCTTGTCGGTGGAGAAGCGGGCCTGCGGGGCCAGGGGATTGCCCCCCTCGCGCAGCGCGGTCAGGGTGACGGTGCGCCCCCCGTCGTCCACATTGAGGTTGGCCCCCAGCGCGTCGGCGAGGAGCCGGACCCCGACGTAGACCGTGGTGTCCACCGTGGCGACGTTCCCCCCGGGCTGGGACACGCCCCCCAGCGTGGCGCTGCCCGCCGCCGGGTCCACCGTCAGGCGTCCGAGCCCCATCTGCCCGCCCGTCTCCGTCAGGGTCTGGCCCAGCAGCGCGGCGGTCTCGCGCAGGGGCAGCATGAGGCGCCCGTTCACCAGCCGCGGCGGCGCGAGGTACCGCACGGGCTGGCCGTTGAGCGAGGCCGCCGTCTGGTCGGTCGAGACGGTGAGCTGCACCGCCCCCAGGGCGGCGGCGGGTGCGGCCCCCAGGGCCAGGGCGGCGAGCAACAGGCGGCCAGACGCAAGAAGGCCTCGGGGGCGGGGCACGCGGGGGGGGTTGGGAAGAAGGCGGGGCACCGGCATCCGGGGAAGTATGCGGGCCGGAGCTGATCGTTGTCTGCCGGGTTTTGTCCCGGGGCGCCGTCCCTCAAGAAAGGATGATGGTCGAGGCAGCCCTCCCCTCAGGTGGCCGCCCGCTCCCGGCGCCGCCTCCGGGCATAGCGCAACTCCGCGGCGATGAACGCGGCGGTGTTGAGCACGTAGGTGGACGCGAGCAGCGTCAGCAGCAGGCCCCGGGTGCCCGGCTGCACCAGCCCCTCCGGCGGGGGAAAACGGATCAGCCCCGCCGGCGAGGCCAGCCCGGCGAGCGCCGCGCCCCAGGCGAGCAGCAGCACGCCGCCCCAGGCGCCCTCCAGCAGGGAGCTGCCCGGCAGCAGCAGCGCGGCCAGGCGGTAGGGGGCGGGGCGGCCCTGCCGGTGAGCCCCGGTGGGCCGCGGGACGAGCAGCGCGAGCGCGAGCCCCGCCAGCACCCCCAACGCCGCCAGGAAGGCCCACCCCAGCCGCACGCCCTGACCCGGCCCCGGGGCGAGGGTGCCCAGGGGGTCGCGCAGGTCGCGCATCAGCGTCACGCTGAGGTCACCCTGCACGGCGCGGGTCAGGCTGCGGTCGTCGGGGTAGCACAGCCGGGGTTCCCCGGGGCGGTAGGCCCGCTGGAAGAGGGTGCCCGGCGTGCCGGGGCTCAGGCCGAGGTTGTAGGCGGCGGCGGCGAGGTCAGGCCGGTCGGCGAGGGCGGCGCGGTAGAGGTCGCGCGCCTGGGGCAGGTCCCCGCGCGCCTGCGCGATCACGCCGAGGTTGTTCAGCGCGCAGGGGTCGCCGGGTGCCCGGGCGTAACGGTCGCGGGCCGCGCTCTCGTCCCCGTCGAGCTGGGCGCTCAGCCCCGCGAGCAGCGCCGTGTCGGGGGTCGCCCGCAGGTCCAGGTCGTCGAGCTGGGCCGCGTACCAGCCCCCGCCGTACGTGCCGATGTTCAGGGCGGGAGCCTGGAGGCGGGCGGCGGCGCCATTCGCCCACTGCCACCCCGCCACGCTCGTCAGGAGTCCGGCCGCCAGCGCCACAAGCACCAGCCGCTCCCCGAAGGGGGCGTACAGCACGGCCACCCGCCGCGCCCGCGCGAGGGGATGACGACCCCAGGAGGCCCAGCGGCCCCCCAGCGGGCGCAGGTCCTCCCCCTGGACTCGCCACGCCCGCAGCGTCAGGGCGAGCAGGGCCGCCCCCAGCGCGAGCAGCAGCGCCAGCGTCACGAGCCGCAGCACGGCCCGCACCTGCTGCGGCGCCTCCGGCCCCAGGTTGTAGAGGGTCCCGGCCCGCAGCCCCCGCGAGAACTGCCGCCACTCCTCGGCCTCGCCGCCCCGGCCCTGCGCGTCGAGCAAGTCGGCGTAGCGCGCGTACAGGGCCGGGCCGCCCTCGAAGCGGGGGTGCAGGTCGCGCAGGTAGCGCATCCAGACCTCCGCCCGCCCCAGCCGCCCCTGGTCGAGCAGGGTCCCCACGTAACCACTGGGGTTCCCATAGGCGAAGAGCGCCTGGCGGCTGACACGGACCTCCGGGTCGTAGCCCCGCGCGGCGGCGTCCCGGCGCGCCCGGTCGAGGGCGAGGTCGGCGGCGGCGGGAAACCCGGCGGCGTCCAGCCCCGCCGCGAGCTGCACCCAGGCGGGAAAGGGCAACTCGGCCCCCAGCGTGCGGCGCACCGCCTCCAGGGTGGCGTAGCGGTCCCCCCGCCGCGCCGCCTGCCCCGCCTCTGCCAGCGCCAGGAAGGGGTTGAGGGGGTCCTCGCGGGCCGCCCGCGCCAGGTCCTCGGTGGGCACCAGGCGGGCGGCGCGGGCCAGCCACCCCGTCACCTCGGGGTCGGGGGGAAAGACCACCCGCTCCAGCACCTCACCCCCGCCCCCCGGGTCCCCCAGCGTGAAGCGCTCGACGTACCCGTCCCCCTGGGTGGAGACGCGCAGGGTCCCGCCCGTCGCGTCCAGCGACGTGACTGGGGCGGGCAGGGCGTAACGGGCCCTCAGCCTGCCGTCCTCCCCCACGGCGTCCACCATCGGCCCAACGCCCAGGTACACGGTGTCCCCCAGCGTCACCGGGCCGGTCAGGTCGCCCAGCTCCGCCGGGTAGGTCCGCGCCCAGCGCAGGGCGGGGCCGTCCTCGAAGCGCAGGGTGCGGCCCACGAGCGCGGCGTCCGCCCCCGCCACGCCGTCCAGGAACAGGCCGCCCAGCAGGGCGAGGAGCAGGGCGCGCCTCATGCGGGCCGCTTCTCCACCCGCAGCAGATGCAGGGCGCGCACCGCCATCGCCGCGCCCCCCGCCAGCAGGTCGGGCAGGCCGCCGAAGCGCAGCGCGAGCAGCATACCGAGCGGGACGACCACCGCGGTGGCGAAGGGGACGGCGTTCAGCCCCAGCCGCGCCTGGAGGGTGCCTTTGTACAGCGGGATCAGCGCCAGCCCGGCGGCGAGCATCCCGCCCAGCGTGACCGGCGCGACGACGAGCAGCGCCCCCATGAGCGGCGCGATGCCGCCCCCGCCCGCGAAACGGAAGAACACCGGGTAGCAGTGCCCCAGCACCACCGCCAGCGTGGCGGGCCAGGTGAGGTCCGGCGTCAGCCAGCGGGCGAGGAGCGCGGCGGCCACCCCCTTGGCAACGTCAAAGGCCGTCACGCCCAGCGCCGCCGCCAGGCCGTGCTGGCGGTACGTGCCGCTCCCGCCCGGCAGGTCCCGGTCACGGATGTCCGCCCCGAGGGCGCGCGAGTACAGCACGCCCGCCACCAGGGAGCCGAGCAGATACGAGACGAGGACGACCAGGGCGAGCATTCGGCGCATTCTAGAGCGAGCGGGCAGGCGGGACGTGCTTCAGTACAGCGCCTGATCCTTGACCCCTCTTCCCTGGTGGGAGAGGGGCGCTACGAAGCAGCGGGGTGAGGGGGAGCCGCGGGAAGAACACCTGTTGAACCCCTGTCGTCACCCGGCCCGCCCTCTAAACTCCTCCCCATGACTTCCCCCTCCCCCCAGCCTCCCCTCTCGCGGGACGAACTGCGGCGCTACTCGCGGCAACTGCTCGTGCCCGAGTGGCAGGAGGCGGGCGCGCAGGAGCGGCTGCGGGCGGCGGCGGTCCTCGTGGTGGGGGCGGGCGGGTTGGGCGGCCCCGTGATCCTGCAACTCGCCGGGGCCGGGGTGGGGCGGCTGGTGATCTCGGACGGCGATGCGGTGGACCTCAGCAACCTGCATCGCCAGACGCAGTTCACGGCGGCGGACGTGGGGCGGCGCAAGGCCGAGGTGGCGGCGGCTCGGGCGCAAGCCCTCAATCCCCGGGTGGGGGTGGAGGTGGCCCCGGCGCTGGACGAGGGCAATGCCGACGCACTCGTTACGGGCGCTGACCTCGTGGTGGACGCGACCGACAACTTCGCGGCGCGGTACGGAATTGCGGATGCCTGCCGCCGGGCGGGCCGCGAGTGGGTGTGGGGCGCGGCGAGCGGCACGGCGGGGATGGTCAGCGTGTTCGGGCCTGGCCTCGGCCTGCGCGACGTGTTCCCCGACCCCGGCGAGGCCGAGTCCTGCGACGAGGCGGGCGTGTTGGGGCCGCTGCCGAACATCGTGGGGGGCGTGATGGCCCTGGAGGCTCTTAAAGTGCTGGGGGGGGTGGGGGACGTCTTGCGGGGGCGGCTGTGGACCTTCGACGCGCTGGACGGGCGGGTGCGGGTCCTTCGGCTCCGTGAAGCCGTCTCTTCCGGGCAGGACTGAGGCGCCCTTCTTGTCTCCCCGGGGACAGCGGAACTGCCTAGAAAAGTGGGCGCAGGGCGGGTTTCCCGGCTTGCTCTTTGCCGAACGTGTGTTACTGTGCATTTGAGCCAACAATTCCGCTCAAATTCATTCGACGGAGGACCCCCCATGGCAAGGACCCGCCAGACCGCCGCCCGTGAAGACAGCGAGCCCCAGGCCCCCGCCGCCAGGGAGCGCGGCAAGATTTCCAAGACGCAGATCATCGAGCAGGTCGTGGGCCGCACCAGCCTGAACCGCAAGCAGGCGAGCGCGGCGGTCGCCTGCATGGTCGAGACGGTCGTGGACGCCCTGCGCTCTGGCCGCAGCGTGGGGCTGCCCGGCCTGGGCACCCTGAGCGTCATCCAGACCGCCGGGCGTCAGGGCGTGCGCCCCGGCACCAGCGAGCGCATTCAGATTCCTCCCGGGAAAAAGATTCGCTTCAAGGTGGCGACTACCCTCCGCGGCAACCTCTAACCCGCAGGCGCAGTGACAGGCCGCTCCTCGTGGGGTGGCCCACGGTTCAGCTTTGTGACCTGCCCTACCCGCCCCCCCATGGGTAGGGGATTAGGTTGGGACCCATCATGAAGACCATCCTCTGGCTCTCGCTGGCCGCCCTGCTGGGCCAAGCCGCGGCCAAGCCCATCGTGGTGGGCAGCAAACTCGACCCCGAGGCGCAGATTCTGGGGCAGATGATCGTGCTGACTCTGCGAAACGCCGGGTTGGAGGTCACCGACCGCACCAACCTGGGCGACACCGGCGTGAACCGCAAGGCGATCCTGGCGGGCGAGATCGACGTGTATCCCGAGTACACCGGGAACGCGGTGTACCTGTTTCCCCAGGCCAAGATCAGCACCACGGAGGCGGGGAACCCCGGCAAGATCTACGGGTACGCCCGGCAGCTCGACCTGAAAAACGGCGTCACCTGGCTCCGGCCCGCCAACGTGAACAACACCTGGGTGATCGCCGTGCCGCAGGCCCTCGCCGCGCAGAACAAGCTCAATTCGGTCGCCGACCTGGCCCGTTATCTGAAGGGCGGCGGAAAGTTCAAGATCGCGGGCTCGCCCGAGTTCTTCAACCGCCCGGACACCATGCCCGCCTTCGAGAAGGCCTACGGCTTCAAGCTGCGGCCCGACCAGAAGTTGGTGCTGGCGGGCGCCACCCCTCCCCAGACGCAGCAGGCGGCGGCGAACGGCACCAACGGGGTCAATGCCGCGATGGCCTACGGCACCGACGGCACGCTGGCCGCGCTGAAGCTCGTGGCGCTGAAGGACCCGAAGGGCGCGCAGGCCGTCTACCAGCCCGCGCCGATCATCCGCACCGCCGTCCTGAAGGCGAACCCGCAGATCGCGGCGCTGCTGAACAAGACCTTCGCCACCCTGACGCAGACGACCCTTCAGGGCCTGAATGCCCAGGTCGCGCTGGAGGGCCGCACGGCGCAGGACGTGGCGCGGGACTACCTGAAGAGCAAGGGGCTGATCAAGTGAGCGCGGGCTTTTTCCCCCTGTGGGACAAGCCCAGACCGTGAGCGTCTCGGGCTGGCGAGGGGCGGGGGCCGGGTCGGCTTCCGCCCCCTCCCCTGTCGTGGGCGGCGCGGGCAGTGTCCTCCTGCTGGCGGCCCTGCCCATGCTGGCGGGCGCGCTTCTGCCCTGGGTGCTGCTGCGGCCCAACCGCCTCGCCCCGGGGGAGTACCTGCGGCTGCCCCCCCTGTTGGCCGGGGCCGGGCTGCTGCTGGCGGCGCTCCCCTTCCTCGCCACCCGACTCGCGCCGAGCCTGACCTGGCTCGCAGCATCAGCATCGCTCGCGGTCGTGGCGGGAGTCTGGGCTCTGGGGGAGCAGACGCGGGCGGCGCTGATCGGCCAGCCTCCCTTCGCGCGGGCGAGCGCGGCGAGCGGCGCGTGGCTGTTCCTGCTGGGGGCGGGGATCGCCGTCCGCGGGGCCGGGCTGATGGGTCGCCGCCAGCGCTGGCTCGCCTGGGCCTGGCTCCCCGCGGTCGCCGCATTCATCCTGGCCGGGCACCTGAACGCCTGGTCCGTCCTCGTTGAGGGGAGGAACGAGGGGCCGCGCTGGGGACAGGAGCTCGCGCAGCACCTGCGGCTGGTGGGGGAGGCCCTGGGCTCGGCGCTCCTGATCGGCGCCCCGCTCGCGGTCTGGGCCGCGGGCCGTGCCCGGGTGGCGGAAGGGGTTCTGGGTGTGGCGAACGGCATCCAGACCCTGCCGAGTCTCGCGCTGCTGGGCCTCCTGATCGCGCCGCTCTCGGCCCTGGCAGATACCCTTCCGGCCCTGCGCGCCCTGGGCGTCAGCGGGATCGGCGCCGCCCCGGCCCTCACCGCGATGACCCTGTACGCCCTGCTCCCGATCCTGCGGAACGGCGTGGTGGCGCTGCGGGGGGTGCCGCCCGGCCCGGTGGACGCCGCCCGGGGGATGGGCATGACCCCGGCGCAACTCTTCTGGCGGGTGCGCCTGCCGCTCGCCCTGCCGGTGTGGCTCAGCGGGGTCCGGCAGGCCGCCGTGCTCCTCGTCGGGGTGGCGTCCGTGGCGGCCCTGATCGGGGCGGGGGGACTGGGCACCTACATCTTCAAGGGTCTCCAGAGTGCCGCCGCCGACCTGATCCTGCTCGGCGCGGTCCCCGCCGCCCTCCTCGCCCTGGGGCTGGACGCGGGCCTGCGCGGGCTGGAGGTGCTGCTGGGCCGCTGGCTGGGGCGGGCCGGATGATCGAGCTTCAGGGGCTCGAAAAGCGGTACGGGGACCGCTACGCCGTCCGCGACCTCAATCTCGTCTTTCCCGAGGGCGAACTCACGGCGCTGCTGGGGCCATCGGGCTGCGGCAAGACCACCACGCTGCGGATGATCAACCGCCTGATTGAACCCGGCGCGGGCCGCGTCCTGCTGGGGGGGCGCGACACCCGCGAGCTGCGCCCCGAGGAGTTGCGGCGGGGCATCGGGTACGTCATCCAGCAGGTCGGGCTCTTTCCCCACCTGACGGTTGCGGGGAATGTGGCGACGGTGCCCGAGTTGCTGGGCTGGGACCGCCGCCGCACCGCCCGCCGGGTGGACGAGTTGCTGGACCTCGTGGGGCTGGACCCCGAGCAGTACCGCGCCAAGAAACCCGCCCAGCTCTCCGGCGGGCAGGCGCAGCGCGTGGGGGTGGCGCGGGCGCTCGCCGCCGACCCGCCCGTCCTCCTGATGGACGAGCCCTTCGGCGCCCTCGACCCCCTCGCTCGGGACCGCCTCCAGACGGCTTTTCGCGCCATCCAGCGCCGGTTGAAAAAGACGGTCGTGCTCGTCACCCACGACATCGACGAGGCGCTGCGGCTGGGGGACCGGGTCGCGCTGATGAACGCGGGCACCCTGGCCCAGTTCGGCCCGCCGGACGAGCTGATTCACCGCCCCGCCAGCCCCTTCGTGGGTCAGTTTCTGGGCGAGGACGCGGCCCTGCGCCAGCTCGCGGGCCGCACCGCCGCCGAGTTCGCGCGCCCGGGTGATCCAGCCGGCCTCCCGGCGGTCGAGGCCACGCTCGACGCCCGCCGAGCCCTGGGCGTCCTGCTGCGCGAGGGGACGGACGCCCTGGCGGTGACGCGGGGGAACGAGGTCCTCGGCGTGCTGCGCTGGCAGGACCTGCGAACGCGGAGGGGACAGCCGTGACCGCCCGTCCCCGTTCCCTCCCCTGGGGTGCCCTCCTGTGGCCGACCCTGCTGGCCCTCTGCCTGCTCCCCGGCGTGCTGCACCGGCTGGTGCAGCCGCTCTCGCCGGGTGCGCCGCTGACCTTCGATCCCCCGCTGTGGCAGCTCACGCTGACGCACCTGGGGCTGGTGCTGCTCGCCACGGGGGCCGTGCTGCTGCTCGGCCTGCCGCTGGCCGTGGCCGTCACGCGCCCGGGGCGGGAGGCGCCGCGCGCGCTGATTGAAACGCTCGTGGGGTTGGGGCAGACGGTCCCCACCCTCGCCATCCTGGCGCTGGCCGTGCCCGCCCTGGGCTTCGGCTGGGCACCCACCCTGCTGGGCCTCATCGTGTACGGCCTCGTCCCGGTCGTCAGCAACGGGGTGGCCGGACTGCTGGCGGTAGACCGCGACCTGCTTGGCGCGGCGCGGGGCATGGGCATGACGCCGGGCCAGCAACTCCGGCGGGTCGAGTGGCCGCTGGCCCTGCCCGTGCTGCTCGCCGGGGTCCGCACCAGCGTGGTGTACAACGTCGGGACGGCGACCGTGGGGGCAGCGCTGGGAGCCGGGGGCCTGGGCAGCCCGATCATCAATGGCCTCTCCCAGCAGAACTCCGGGCTGGTCCTTGTGGGGGCCGTGCTGGCCGCGCTGCTGGCCCTGAGCCTCGACGCCCTGCTGGGCCTGGTCGCGCCCCGGGAGCAGCCTCCCTCCGGGTAAAGGGCAGCGCTCCCGTTCCACCCCTGATTGTGATGAAATGCTCATAAAAGGCTGTTAAGGTGAGAATCATGCGGAATGGGTGTTTCCTCCACGGCTTCCCCACCGCACTGACCCTCCCAACCTGCTCCGCCCCCTCCTGAAAATGTCCCGGCCCAGCCCCACGCTGGGCCTTTGCCCTGAGAGATGGGGTGGAGAGGTCCGGCCCACGCCGAACGTGGGACAGCCAGTGGCTTCAGACCGTTGCGGCGCGGCTGACCACTCCGCCTTCCAGCAGAGGTGACCACGGTGAGCAGAGCAACCTTTCGCACGGGTGATCGCGTCGTCCTTCCCCCCTACGGCATCGGGGTGGTCAGCGGCACCTGCCAGCGGCCCGTCTCTGGAGAGACCCAGGCTTACTATCAGGTGGATTTTCCCAACACCTCCAGCCGCGCCTTTGTTCCGGTGAGTGCCCCACAGGACGCGGGCCTGCGGGCCGCCCTCACCACCGCCGACATGCCGCGTCTGCTGAGCCGCCTGCGAAACAGCCAGGAACTCAACCTGCCCCGGCAGTGGGCCGCGCGGCACCGGCGCGTCACCGAGATTCTGGTTAGCGGCGACCCCTACGAACTCGCCACCCTGACCTGCGAACTGCGGCGCTGGAACATGGAACGCGGCCTCCCGGACCTTGACCGCCAGGCCTTTCGCCGGGCCATTCGCCTGCTCGAACAGGAAGTGTGCGGCCTGGAAGATCAATGCGCGCAGGACGTGCAGGCACTTCTGGATCATGCCT
>NZ_BFAG01000024.1 GCF_002897375.1 Deinococcus aerius
AGGAGCAACAGGTGACGTGCCCGCAGGGGCACGTATCGTACTTCTGGGGCAAAGCGAGGACCAAGCAGGGGCATCCCCTGATTGAGGTGCGGTTTCGGGAGCGGACATGCCAGACGTGCCCGGTCAAGGCGGTGTGCACGCGGTCGCTGTTTACAGGCCGCAAGTTGAACCTGCGGCTACAAGCGCAGCACGAGGCGATTGCATCAGGACGAGCGGCGGAGAAACAGACGGCTTGGCAACGGGTGTACGCCCGGCGAGCGGGTGTAGAAGGGACACAATCGTGGGCGGTTCGAGCGATGGGGTGGCGGCGGTCGCGGTATTGCGGCCGAGTAAAGGCCCATGTTCAACACGTGGCGACAGCAGCAGCGATCAACCTGGCGCGTGTAGCGTGGTGGTTGGAGGGCCGTCCGCGAGGAGCAACTCGGACATCACGCTTCATGGCGCTGAAGCCTTGACCTTCGCCAACGGAATCACCATGGGGAGAAGGGGAGGCGGTGAACCTCCGGGCCGCGCTACACAGGTTCTGAACACCCCCGCGGCAGGATGGGGTGTGACCCCCCGGCGGAATGCCCGGTCGAAAAAAGGAGCGCCCCGTGCCATCGTCGCCGTATGCCGAGTTCTCCCCCGTCCCCCGGAATCACCCCATGAAGACCATCCTGATCGTCGAGGACAACCCCGGCATCCGCGACCTCGTGCGCGACTATCTCGGTGAACACGGCTACCGGGTGCGCGTGGCCTCGGGCGGCCAGGAGGGCCTGCTCGAAGCCCGGCACCACCCGCCCGACCTGATCCTGCTCGACGTGATGATGCCCGGCATGGACGGCCTGGACTTCCTGCGGAAGTACCGCGTCAGCGAGCGGACGCCCGTGATCTTCCTGACGGCCAGGGACCAGGAGATCGACAAGGTGCTGGGGCTCGAACTCGGCGCGGACGACTACGTCACCAAGCCGTTCTCGATGGCCGAACTCCTGGCGCGCGTGCGGGCGCTGCTGCGCCGAACGGGGGAGGTGCCGAGCGCGGGCGTGCTGCGCGCCGGCGTGCTGGAACTCGACCCGGCCACGCGGACCTTCCAGGTGCGGGGACGGCGGGTGGACCTGACCCGCAGCGAGTTCGAGCTCATGCACGCCTTCATGGGGGCGCCCAGGCGGGTCTTCTCGCGCCTGGACCTGCTCGAACACCTCCAGGAGGACGCCCTGGGCTCCGAGCGCACCATCGACGTGCATATCCGCAACCTGCGCGCCAAGATCGAGGACGAGCCGGGCCGCCCCCGCTGGTTGGAGACGGTCTTCGGCGTCGGCTACCGGCTGAGTCCCGGCGAGGAGCGGTGAGACGGCTCCCGGCCATCTCGTTAGCCTTCGGGACAGCGCCGAAGGACAGCTCCATTCTGGAATCCGTTGCTTTCCCCCTCCCTTCGGCCGGGTCTCGCAGGGTGCGGGTGAGAAGCAGGTCCTCCTGCCCCCGTGGCCCTGCAAGTCTTCCGCGGGGGGCGAGGGTGATCTCGCTCCCGAAGATGACCGCAGGTGCCCCCGTTCGCTCCCCAATGGCTCAACCGGAAGCTGCATGAGGCGCCCCTTCTGGAATTCCCTCGCCTGGCGGCTCACGCTGGCCTTCGTCCTCCTGAGCGTGCTGGCCCTGAGCACGGTGGGCGTGTTCTCGTACGCGTACACCCGCAGCGAGTTTGGCCGCCTCCTGACCTACCGGGCGCGGAGCGACACGGCCCAGCAGGTTCAGACCTACGTTCAGGCACACGGCACGCTGGCCGGGCTGCGGCTGGGCGGACCGGGCGGCCCCCCCCGCTTCAACGGCGCCGGGCCGAGCGAGCCGCCCCCGGCCCCCCCTCCCGCGACCGGCGGCCGGCCCGACGTGGAGCGAGGGCCTTTCGCCGTGCTGGACCCGGAGTACCGCGCGGTGTTCGCCACGCCGGGCCTGCCCGCGGGGACTCAGATCACGGGGAGCCGCCGCGCCGCCGCCGACCCGGTGCGGTTGAACGGGCGGATCGTGGCCTACCTGCTCCCCTCCGGGACCCTCCCACGACCCGACGAGCGCAGCGCCGAGTTCCTGGCGCGCACGGCGCGGGCGGTGGGGCTCGCCATGCTGGCGGTCGCCCTGGTCGCGGTCCTGGTGGGCGTGTGGATCTCCCGCACCCTGCTCCAGCCCCTGCGGGTGTTGCAGCGCGGCATCGACGCCCTGCGGCGCGGCGAGCCGCACGCCCCCCTCCCCGCCGCCCGCCGCGACGAGTTCGGCGAGCTGCTGGGCGCCTTCAATGACATGAGCGCCGAGGTGACGCGCAACCAGCAGGTGCGGCGCCAGCTCACCGCCGACATCGCGCATGACCTCAACACGCCGCTCTCGGTCATCGGCGGCACGCTGGAGGGGATGCTGGACGGCACCTTCCGCCCCACCCCCGAGCGCCTGGCCCGGCTGCACCGCGAGACCGAACACCTCACCCGCCTGGTGAGCGACCTGCGCTTCCTCGCCCTGGCCGACGCGGGCGAGCTGCGCCTGACCCTGGAGCCGACCGACGTGGGCGCGCTCGTCTCGCACACGGTCGGGGGCTTCCGCGAACTCGCGGAGCGTCAGGGCGTGGGCCTCACGTGCCAGGTCCCGCCGGGGGAGGTGCGCGTCACCCTCGACCCCACCCGGATCACCCAGGTGCTGCAAAACCTGATCGGCAACGCGCTCGCCCACACCCCGGCGGGCGGGCGGATTCACGTCGCGGCGGGGGTGGAAGGGGAGCGGCTGCGGGTCACCGTGCGCGACGACGGCCAGGGCATCGCGCCCGGGCGCCTGCCGCACGTCTTCGACCGCCTGTACCGGGGCGACGCGGCCCGCAGCGGCACCGGCAGCGGGCTGGGCCTGAGCATCAGCCGCTCCATCATCCGGGCGCACGGCGGGCAGATCGGGATCGACAGCGCGCCGGGGCAGGGAACGACTGTGAGGTTCGACCTGCCACTCGCCCCGCCCGCCGTGGGGTAGTGGGTGCGGGATTCGCCGGTGGGGAGTGCCTTTGCCCCGCTCTCTGTTTCGCCCCGGGACGGGGAGGGGGTCCCACCAGGATCAGGGGGCTATGGCTTCCCGGCACGAGGACCAGGAGGACGGGGGGTGTGGCCCGAAAGCCCGCCGGATCACATGCCCGCGCGCGGTCCGCCTACCCCCTGGCGGACCCTCAGTCCGCGGCGTGACGCGCCCGCAGTCCCTCGGGCACCCAGTCGCCGTGTTCGGCGAGCAGGTCGTCCACCAGCGCCCAGATCTGGTCGAGGTCGAGTTCGGCGGCGGTATGCGGGTCGAGCATCGCCGCGTGGTAGATATGCTCACGCTTGCCGGTGACCAGGGCCTCCACCGTCAGGGCCTGCACGTTGATGTTCGTCTGCATCAGGGCGGCGAGCTGGGGAGGGATGCGGCCAATCCGGGTGGGTTGCACCCCCTGGCGGTCGACCAGGCAGGGCACCTCGACGCAGCAGTCGTGCGGGAGGTTGCTGATCAGCCCGCCGTCATTCATCACGTTGCCGTACACCACGCGCGGCTGCCCGGTCACCACCGAGTGGATGATGAGCGAGCCGTACTCCACGCTGCGCCTGACCTCCAGCGGGGCGCTCGGGTCCTGAAGCTGGGTCCGCAACTCCTCCCAGCCGCCGATCTGCGACTCGCAGCGGCGGGGGTACTCGTCCAGCGGCACGCCGAACCGCTCGATCAGGTCCTCGCGGCCCCGCTTGATGAAGTAGGGCACGTATTCCGAGAAGTGTTCGCTCGACTCGGTCACGAAGTAGCCCAGCCGCCGCAGCATCTCATAGCGCACCCGGTTCCACGCCGGGACCTGCCCCGACTCGGCCAGCTCCATCAGCCGGGGGTAGAGGTTCTCTCCCTTGTGTTCGAACTTCAGGTAAAAGGCCATGTGGTTGATGCCCGCGCAGAGGTAGTCGATCTCCTCCACCGGAATCCCGAGGTCGTGCGCGAGTTCCGAGGCGGTGTGCTGCACCGAGTGGCACAGGCCCACGGTCCTGATCGGCGTCTGCCGGCTCAACCCCCAGATGTTCATCGCCATCGGGTTGACATAGTTCAGGTGCAGCGTGTCCGGGCACAGCCGCTCCATGTCCCGGCTCATGTCGAGCAGCACGGGCACGGTCCGCACCGCCCGCATGATCCCGCCGACGCCGAGGGTGTCCGCGATGGTCTGCCGCAGGCCGTATTTCTTGGGCACCTCGAAGTCGGTCACGGTGGCGGGCCTGTACCCGCCGACCTGGATCATGTTGATCACGAAGTCCGCCCCGTCGAGCGCCCGCTCCCGGTCGGTGGTGGCGGTGACGGTGGGGCGCGCGCCCACCGCCTGCGCCACCCGCCCGGCGACCTGCTCGGTCACGTCGAGGCGTTCCTGGTCGATGTCGAAGAGCCGCACGTCCGCCTGCGCGAGTTCGGGAAAACCCAGGATGTCGCCGAGCAGGTTCTTGGCGAAGACGGTGCTGCCCGCGCCGATCATGGCGATTTTCGGGTGGGTCATGGGGAACCTCGGGGAAAGAGAGAGGGCGGGGAGCTTTAGAACGTTCAAAGGGTAGCAAAAAGGCAAGGAGGTGACCTGGGAACACGGGCCCTCCCCGTTGGAACAGGCCATACAGCACGCCGGCAGCCTCAGTCTTGTGCAGGCTGACCTCTCGACCGAGTTCAGGAAGGGCTCAAGCCGCCCGGCGGAGGTGCTTCGCCTCCGGCTGAGCAGGACAGAATCCTGGGCAGTGGGCTCAAAAGGCCGTCCATACCTTGGTGAACGTTGTCCCGCGTTGGGAGAAAAGCCCGGGTCCTGTGCGCCGCGCTGGCCAGGTCCGTCCGGGCCGGAACGTTCCCGCAACCCCCCGTCACGCGGACTCGCGCGGGACGAGGGTGACGGGAAGCTGGCACCCCGGCGGCTCGTCCGGGGGGGCGGTGCCGCTCAGCAGCGAAAGCAGCCGCCGCACGGCCAGGCGGGCCATCGCCTCGTGGGGCACGTGGATGGTCGTCAGGCTGGGCGCGGTGTAGCGCGCGAACTCGAAGTCGTCGAAGCCGCTGACGGCCACCTCCTCGGGCACGCGCACGCCCAGGGCGCGGGCGGCGGAGAGCGCCCCGGCCCCCATCCGGTCGTTGCCGCACAGCACCGCGTCGGGGCGGTCCTCCCCCGCCCACAGGCGCCGGAAGGCCGCCTCCCCCGCCTCGTAGGACCAGGCGCCCGCCTCGATGCGGGAGCGGACCCCGTGCGCCCGCGCCGCCGCCAGAAAGCCCTCGCGGCGCAGCACGGCGCTGCTGCCGAAGTCGTCACTCGGGATCACGAGTGCCAGGTCGCGGCGCCCCCGCGAGACGAGGTGCGCGACGAGCCCCGCCATCCCCCCGGCGTAATCGGTGGTGACCGAGGGAAGCTGCCCCTGCGGGTCCTCGTGGTCGAACAGCACGGTGGGCAGGCCCCAGGCGGCCAGCTCACGCATCCGCCCCGGCGGCAGGGTGGTGCTCACAACCACCGCGCCGCCGAAGGCCCGCTGCATATAGGCGGCCCGCAGCCCCTCGAAGCCCCCGGGGCGGTCCCCCCCCAGCAGCGCCGTCGTGATGTTGTAGCCGTGCGCGTTCGCCTCGGAGATGAAGGCCGACTGCACGAGGTTGCGGTAGGGATCGGCCACCTCATCCGCCGAGTGGCCGTAAAAGGCGCAGCACAGCGTGGTCACGCGCGACTCGCGCAGCGCCTTGGCCGCCACGTTCGGGTGATAGTCCAGGGCGCGGATCGCGTCCATCACGCGCTGCCGGGTGGTGGGGCGAATCGACGGGTGGTCGTTGAGGACATTCGAGACCGTCTGGTGGGACACACCCGCGTAGGCCGCGACATCGCGCAGCGTGGCTCGCGTCATGAACATCTCCTCGGGATGCACGTCATGGCCCCTCCCCGTTTGACCATTCCGGGAGAAGCCGACCGGTTCGCCCGGCGCCGCCAGGTTGGGACCGGGTCAGAAAGGAACGGTGGGGGCTGGCAGGGTGGAAAGGCTTATACACGGCCTGGTCAACGTCATTCTAGGGCCTTCCCGCCGCCGGGGGGCTCTCGGGGCCATTTTGCCCCGACGCCCGGCGGGACCGCCCACGGGGAAGTGCCCCGACACGGCGGCGGTGGAACGGGCTCAGGGAAGCAGGAAGAGCATCGGCGGGCGCTCTCCTCCGCTTCCCACCACGTTGACAGGTCGTCGGCCCGTACGTAGCCTTCTAATCGATCAGAAGCAGGGGTGTGGTGGGCGTGTCCCGGAGCCGGCCTGGCCGGGCGGGCGCATTTGGGGCGGCAGGCGGGAGACTCGCCGGAAGGGCAGGGACAGCATGACCAGGAACATCGCGGTCGGCGTGATCGGCACCGGGGAGATGGGCACCCGCCACGCCCACAACCTCCACCGCCTCGTGCCGGGCGCCTCGGTGGCGGGCACATACGACGTGGACCGTGACCGGGCCGCGCGGGTGGCGGCGGAGTGCGGGGGCGCCACCCCGTTCGGCGACCCGCACGAACTCATCCGGGACCCCTCGGTGGACGCCGTGCTGATCGCCTCCACCGACTCGACCCACGCGGCCTTCGTGCAGGCGTGTCTGGACGCGGGCAAGCCGGTGATGTGCGAGAAGCCGCTGGCACAGACGGCGGGGGACGCCCTGCGGCTGGTGCAGGCCGAGCAGGCCCTGGGGCGGCGGCTCATCGCGGTGGGCCTGATGCGACGCTTCGATCCCCAGCATCTCGCCGTGCGGCGGGTGGTGAAGGCGGGGGGGATCGGCAAGGGGCTGATGTTCAAGGGCACCCACCGCAACGCCCGGGTTCCCACGCACCTCCCCGGCCAGGTCCTCATCACCAACTCCGCCGTCCACGACATCGACTCGGCGCGCTGGCTGCTGGGCGAGGAGATCACCGAGGTGTTCGTGCGCGGGATGCGGACGCGGCCCCACTTCTCGAGGGAGACGGTCGACATGATGCTCCTCCAGTTCCGGCTGACGAACGGCGGCCTCTGCACCATCGAGGTGACGGCCGCCGCCGGGTACGGCTACGAGGTGTCCGCCGAGGTCGTGGGCGAGGCGGGGACGGTGATCACCGCCCAGCCCGCCGACGCGGTGATCCGGCTCAGGGGGCAGATCGCCGCCCACGTGGATCAAATCTGGCTCGACCGTTTCCGGCAGGCGTACGTCGACGAACTCGTGGGGTGGACCGAGTCGGTGCGGGCGGGCACGCCCTTCGGGGGGGCGAGCGCCTGGGACGGCTATATCTCTCAGGTGGTCACGGACGCCTGCATCGAGGCGCTGAACACGGGCCTGCCTGTCGCCGTGCCCACGCCGGGAATGCCCGACCTGTACCGCCAGGACACTCTGCGAGAGGGTGTCCGTGCCGATTGAGTGCTGGACTCGCCCCACCGCGCCCGGCTCCAGTAACAAGGAGATCCACCCGTGAACACGGTTCGTCTGACGGTCGGGCAAGCGGCCCTGAGATTCCTGGCCGCCCAGTACAGCGAGCGCGACGGCGTTCGGCAGCGCCTCATCCCCGGCGTCTGGGGCATCTTCGGACACGGCAACGTCGCCGGGCTGGGGCAGGCGCTCGAAGAATATGGGGACGCCCTTGGTCTCCCCACCTACCGCCCGCAGAACGAGCAGGGGATGGTCCACGCCGCCGCCGCGTACGCCCGGCACCGGAACCGCCTCCAGACCTTCGCCTGCACGGCGAGCATCGGCCCCGGCAGCACGAACATGCTCACGGGCGCGGCGCTCGCGACGGTCAATCGCCTGCCCGTGCTGCTCCTGCCCAGCGACATCTTCGCCAACCGCATCCCCGATCCCGTCTTGCAGCAGCTCGAACACCCGCTGGAGCACGACCTGAGCGTCAACGACTGCTTCCGACCCGTCAGCCGCTTCTATACCCGGATTTCGCGGCCCGAGCAGCTTCTCTCCGCCCTGCCGGAGGCGATGCGGGTGCTGACCGACCCCGCCGAGACGGGCGCGGTGGTCGTGAGCCTGCCGGAAGACGTGCAGGCGGAAGCCTATGACTGGCCGGAGAGCTTCCTCGCCGGGCGGGTGTGGCGGGTGCGGCGCCCTCCACCTGAACCGGAGGTGGTGCGGGAGGCCGCCGGGCTTCTCCGCAACGCCAAGCGTCCCCTGATCGTGGCGGG
The DNA here is from genome assembly GCF_002897375.1 of Deinococcus aerius. Taxonomy (NCBI): domain Bacteria; kingdom Thermotogati; phylum Deinococcota; class Deinococci; order Deinococcales; family Deinococcaceae; genus Deinococcus; species Deinococcus aerius. The sequence goes on from NZ_BFAG01000024.1 coordinate 8,130, forward strand.
CGGCGGCGTGATCTACAGCGGGGCGGAGGGGCACCTCGCGCAATTTGCCGAGACGTTCGGCCTCCCCGTCGTCGAGTCGCAGGCGGGCAAGGGCTCGCTGGTGTGGGACCACCCGCACAACGCCGGGCCGGTCGGTTCCATCGGCGGCAGCGCGGCGAACCGCCTGGCGCGGGGGGCGGACGTGGTGCTGGCGATAGGGACGCGGCTCGGCGATTTCGTGACCGCCAGCAAGACGGCCTTTCAGAACCCGGACGTGCGCTTTCTCGGCCTGAACGTGGTGCCGATGGACGCGGCGAAGCTGGGGGCGCTGAGCCTCGTCGCGGACGCGCGGGAGGGATTGAACGCGCTTCAGGCCGCGCTGGAGGGATGGGCGGGAACAGGCCCGGCCTTCCGCGCCGCCGCCAGCAACCTCATCACCGAATGGCACGGCCTGGTGGACGCCCAGCGCGCCGACACGGGCAGCACGCCCCCCTCCCAGGGCGCGGTCATCGGCACGGTGAACCGCGTCACGGGCGGGAACACCACCGTGATCTGCGCCGCCGGAAGTCTGCCCGGCGACCTGCTGCGCCTGTGGCGGCCCACCGACTCCAAGAGCTACCACGTCGAGTACGGCTTTTCCTGCATGGGCTACGAGATTCCCGCCGGGATCGGCGTGGCGCTCGCCGAGCCGGGTCGCCGCGTCGTCGTGATGATCGGCGACGGCTCGTACCTGATGATGAACTCCGAGATCGTCACGGCGGTGGCGGAGAACCTGAACCTGACCGTCGTGCTGGTGGACAACCGCGCGTACATGAGCATCCGGGGCCTCCAGATGGAGTGCGGCAGCCCCAGCTTTGGCAACGAGCTGAGGCACCGCAACCCGGAGACGGGGCGGACGGACGGCCCGGTCGTCAACGTGGACTTCGTGCTGCACGCGCGGGGAATGGGTGCTCAGGCCGTGCGCGCCGAGACGCTGGACGAGTTGGAAGCGGCTCTCAAGAACGCGGGCGATCAGGGCGGCGTTCAGGTCATCGTCGTCCCCGTCAACCTGCGCGAGCGGGTGCCCGGCTTCGACTCGTGGTGGGACGTGCCGGTCGCGGAGGTGTCGGGACAGGAACAGGTCCGGCGCGCCCGCGAGCAGTACGGGGCAAGGGCCAGAGCCCAGCGCGCCTCCTTCACCCCGACCCCCGGGCGCGACGAGCAGGAAGCATGACCCCCGACCTCATCACCATCGGGCGCAGTTCCATCGACCTGTACTCGCAGGACGTGGGGAGGCCGCTGCCCGAGGTCCGCAGCATAGGCGCGTATCTCGGTGGCAGTCCCCTCAACATCGCCGTCGGGGCCTCGCGGCTGGGCGTGAAGGCCGCCCTCGTCACGGCGGTCGGGGACGATCAGCCGGGCGACTTCATCCTCGCGGGGCTGAGGCGTGAGGGCGTGAACACCAGCTACATCCCCCGCAAACCGGGCACGCGGACAAGCGCGGTGATCCTGGCCGTGCAGCCGCCCGACCGCTTCCCCATCACCTTCTACCGGGACAATGCGGCGGACATCCAACTCGGCATCGACGATATCCAGGCCGTGCCCGTCGAGGAGGCCCGCGCCCTCGTCGTGAACGGGACCGCGCTCTCCAGGGAGCCGAGCCGCAGCGCCACCCTCTTCGCCTGCGAGCGGGCACGTGCGGCGGGCGTCCCGGTGTACCTCGACCTCGACTTCCGGGCGAACCAGTGGCACGACCCGCGCGCCTTCGGGTTGAACATCCGCGCGCTTCTGCCAAATGTGGACGTGGTGATCGGCACCGAGGAGGAGATCAACGCAGCGATGCTGCGCGACCCCGCCGATCTCACCATTCGCCATAGCCAGATGACGGCCCCCGAGATTCGCGGCGACGTGGCGGCGAACACGGCGGCGCTGCTTTCCCGCGTGCCCACCGTCGTGGTGAAGGAGGGCGAGCGCGGCTGCACCGTTCACCGGGCGGGGGAGGAGCCGCTGGGCGTCCCCGGCTTTCCGGTCGAGGTTGTCAGCGTGCTGGGGGCGGGCGACGCCTTCGCCGCCGGGCTGATCGCGGGCCGGTTGCGGGGCTGGGACTGGTTCCGCAGCGCCCGGCTGGGGAACGCCTGCGGAGCCATCGTCGTCACCCGCATCGGCTGCGCGGACTTCACCCCCACCGGAGCCGAGGTGGACGCCTTCGTCGGGGAGAAGGGAGGCTGGGAATGCCCCGGGTGACTGGCGCCTGCCCGCCGGAGACGGCGAAGGGCAACGGGCGCGCCCAGGTGGGCCAGGTGGCGACGTGACGGGGACGAACCAGTACCACACCACCCCCGATGCGCTCCCCGGCATCACCCCGGAGAGCGCCGGGTGGCAGTACCTCACCTTTCGGGTCGAGCACATGGCGGCGGGCGAGACGCGGACGGGGGAAACGGGCGAGTTGGAGATGGCCCTCGTGCCCCAGGAGGCGGACCTCACCGCTTCGGTGAACGGGGAGACGCACACGCTGCGGCGGGAGAGCGTCTTCACCCAGCTTCCGCAGGTGCTGTACCTGCCCCCGGGAACGAGCTACAGCCTCACCGCCGTGCAGGACAGCACCTACGCCCTGGGCGGCGCCCCCGCCGAAGGTCGCCTCCCCGTCCGCCTCATCCGCCCCGGGGAGATGCGGGTGGAGCTGCGCGGCGGCGCGAACGCGACCCGGCAGGTCAGCCATATCCTCGGCCCGGACCTCCCCGCCGAGCGGCTGCTGCTGTACGAGGTCTACACGCCCAGCGGCAACTGGAGCGGCTGGCCGCCCCACCGCCACGACGGAAAACTCGGCTCCCTCTACATCGAGGAGACGTACTATTACCGCGTTTCCCCGCCGGGGGGGTGGGCCATCCACCGCAACTACAGCCCGGAGGACGGGGAGAACGAGCTGCTCCTCGCGCGGGACGGCGACCTGATCCTCTCGCGGCGGGGGTATCACCCGGTGGCCGCCGCACCCGGCAGCAACGTCTACTACCTGAACTACATGGCGGGAGAGGCCCAGGGCGAGGACCGCGGCCGCCCCCCCGTGGACGAGGCCGCATGGGCCTGGATGCGCGGGGACTGGGAGGGCCAGGCGATGGAATTGCCCTTCGGGGACGCGCGGCGGGGGGAGGTGCCGTGAGGGGGGATGGCGGACAGCCCACCTCGTTCCCGGTAGCCCCAGAAGCTCCTCCCCCTTGAACGCCTGATGTGCAATACAGAAAGCACCGCGTGGGATGAGGTCTTTTCCTCCCTCCCCCCTTGCGGGGGAGGGTCGGGGAGGGGGGTGGCGAGCGTAGCTCGCCCTCGTGACAGACAACGAAAGGTCCACCTCGCCCAACTTCTCATCTCGCATCAAACGTCCTGAGGGGGGTGGGCGTCCAGGGCCATTCAGAATGTTCAGGCTCCTCCTGCCGACCCGCACAGCAGGGCAAGCCCCACTTGCCACCCCCCTCTGCAGGCAGCTCTACGAGTCCCGACCTCCCCCGCAAGGAGGAGCAAAAAAACCAGGAGCCATCCATGATCCAAGTTGCCAATGCTCCCTGCTCGTGGGGCGTGATCGAGAACATTTCAGGCGAGCGCGGCGGGTACGCCACCGTTCTCGACGAGATGCGGGACACCGGCTACGTCGGCACCGAGCTGGGCGACTGGGGCTTCATGCCCACCGACCCGGCGACGCTGAGCGGCGAGCTGAACGCCCGCAACCTCAAGCTGCTCGGCTCGTGGGTGAGCGTCCACCTCCACGACCCTGACCTCCACGCGCAGAGCGAGGCCGAGGCCGTCCGCACTGCCCGCCTCCTCGCCGCCGTGGGGGGGCCACAGGCCGTCGTGGTGCTGGGCAACGACCCCTACACCGATCCCATGCGGACGCTGAACGCGGGCCGCATCACGCCCGGGATGGGGATGACGGACACCCAGTGGGAGGTCTTCGCCGCCGGGGCGAACCGGGTGGCCCGCGCGGTGATGCGGGAAACGGGGCTGCGGACCGTCTTCCACCACCACATCGGCACCTGGGTGGAGACGCCCGCCGAGGTGGGGCGCCTCCTCGCCCTGACCGATCCCGAGGTGCTGGGCCTGTGCTTCGACACCGGGCACTACACCTTCGCGGGGGGGGACGCGGTCGACGGGCTCCGGCGCTTCGGGGACCGCATCTGGCACGTCCACTTCAAGGACCAGGACCCCGGGGTGGCCGGGCGGTCGCGCGCGGAGGGCTGGGACGGGGTGACCTCGGTGGGGCGCGGCGTCTTCTGCGAACTGGGAAGGGGGAGCGTGGACTTCCCCGCCGTGCTGCGGCAACTGCGCGGGAACGGCTACCAGGGCTGGGTCGTGGTCGAGCAGGACGTGCTGCCCGGCCTGGGGAGCCCGGCCCAGAGCGCCCGGCGCAACCGCGAGTACCTCCGGCGCATCGGGCTGTGAGGAGGCCCGGGACGGCGCGCCTGTCCCCCTTTGGCCCCGGTCCGGCGCGCGGCAGCGGGGGCGAGGCTGACCCGGGGCGAGGTACATTCAGGCGCTCCGGGCCAGGACTTCCGCCGCGCTGCTCGGCCACGACCCTGCACACTCTCCGTCCCCTGGGCGACAGTTCCCCCCGGGGTGCCGGGTTAAGGTGTGCGCGGGAGGCAACCTATGAAGCGCTGGTCACCCCTGGCCCTGGTTACGCTGATGCTCGCGGCCTGCTCGCAGCCGGGTCCCACGTCGAGCACCCCACCTGACGGCAACTACGATGATGTGGACGCCACCTGGACACAGCCGCCGTCCCTCTCCTCGCAGGCCCTGACGGCCGGAGTCAACACGCTCTACTACGAACGCGCGCTCACCGCCACAAACGGCTGGGGTCCTATCGAGACGGACCGCAGCAACGGGGAACAGGCGGCCGGGGACGGGAAGACCCTGACCATAGGCGGCACCACCTTCCCGCAGGGCTACGGGGTCCATGCGCCCAGCGAGCTGAAGTACAACCTGGCGAGCACGGACGGCTCCTCCTGCACGCGCTTTCAGGCGCGGGTCGGCATCGACGACGAGGTGGGGAGCCGCGGCAGCGCCGTCTTCCAGGTCTGGGGCGACGGCGAGAAGCTCTACGACAGCGGCCTGATGACGGGCGCGGACGCGGCCCGGACGGTGGACGTGAACATCAGCGGCCGGAGCACCCTGCGGATGGTCGTCACCGACGGCGGGAACGGCAAGAGCTACGACCACGCCGACTGGATTCGCCCGACGATCACCTGTACCGCGGGCGCGGCCCTCACCCCGCAGACGGTCAGCGTTCCGTCCTCGATGCGCTCGGCCCCCTTCGACCAGACGCGGACGCTGAATGTGCCCGCCGGGTCGCGCATCTCGGTCGTGGCACGGGTGCCCGGCGCGCGGTTCCTCCTCACCCTGCCGAACGGGGACCTGCTCGTGTCGCAGCCGGGGCAGGGGAAGGTTCTGCGCCTGCAATCCGGCGCCGCTCCGGCGGACCCCAAGACTGCCTCCACCCTGCTCAGCGGCTTGAAGCAGCCCCATGACCTCGTCCTCTCCACCCAGGGGGGCCAGGCGTACCTGTACGTGAGCGAGACGAACCGCGTGAGCCGCTACCCGCTGCGCAACGGGGTGCCCGACCCGGCGGCGGGGCAGACCATCGTGGGCAACCTCCCCGACGCCAGCCTGCCGGAACTGCGGGGCAGCTACGGCCACGCGCTGAAGAACATCGCCATCGACGGGAGTACCCTCTACGTCTCCATCGCCTCGGCGACGAACGCGGACCCCGCCGACCTCGCCGCCACGCCCAAGCGCGGGGCGATCTACACCTACAGCGCGACCACGCCGAACCAGAACGGGACGGCTGGAACCCTCTACGCCCAGGGCATCCGCAACGCCGAGGGGCTGGCGATCGCGCCCGGCACCCGCGACCTGTGGGTCGCCGTGAACAACCGCGACAACATCGCCTACCCCTTCCACCGGGACTTCGACGGCGACGGCAGCGACGATTACGGCAAGGTCATTCCGGCCTACGTGGACAACCATCCGCCGGAGGAACTCATCCGCGTTCGGAGCGGCGGAAACTACGGCTGGCCCTTCTGTAACCCCAACCCGGACAACGGGGTGCTGAACATGCCCTTCGACCGCGACGTGCAGAACAACGCCGACGGCAGCCGCCTCAACTGCGACACGGCGGACCGGGTGACGGTGGGGATGCCCGCCCACTCGGCGCCGCTGGGGCTGACCTTCTGGACCGGGACGGGCGTGCCCGCCGCCTATGCCGGGGGCGCGGTCGTCGGCCAGCACGGCTCGTGGAACCGCACCAGCTTCAGCGGCCACAAGTTCGTGCTGTTCCCGAAGACGGCGGATGGCCTGGGGCCGGAGCGCGACCTCGTGACGGGCTTCGTGACGGACCCGGTGAACAAGGTGCGCTGGGGCCGCCCGGTGGACGCGGCGGTGGCGCCCGGCGGCGGGCTGTACCTCAGCGACGACTTCAGCGGCAGCGTCTACTACCTGTCGCCGCCCAGCCCGTAGGGGGGAGGGCGCCCATTTTCAGGAGAGGTCACGCCTGCCGCTGCCCGGCCCCGGGATCAGGCACGCCGTCCGCGCCGAGGACGTAATCCAGGCCTCCCGGGCGGCCTCCTCGGGGAGGGGGCGGGAGAAGAGGTAGCCCTGGCCCAGGGTGCCGCCCAGGTACAGCAGGTGCAGGCGCTGCGCCTCGGTCTCGATGCCCTCGGCGACCGTCTCGATCCCCAGGGTGCGGGCCAGGGCGAGGACGGTCTCGACCACGCCGGAACTCGCCCGGTCCTCGCCCAGGCCGGTCACGAAGGAGCGGTCGATCTTCAGGGCGTCCACCGGAAAGCGGTGCAGGAAGCCCAGGCTGGAGTGCCCTGTGCCGAAGTCGTCGATATGCACCCGCACGCCCAGGTCCCGCAGCCGCCCCAGAATCCGCGCGGCCCCCTCGCGGTCCTCGACGAAGGTAGTCTCGGTGACCTCCAGGTGCAGGGCGCCGGGCGGGGTGCCCGTCTCCTCCAGCACGGCCCGCACGTCGTCCGCGAACGAGTCGAGCAGGAACTGCCGGGGCGAGACGTTGACGTGGATGCCGCAGTCCCCGCCCGGCAGGGCCGCCCGCCAGGCGCAGGCGCGGCGCAGCACCGCCAGGCCCAGGTTCACGATCAGGCCCAGCTCCTCGGCCAGCGCGATGAACTCGCCCGGGGGCACGGGACCCAGCACCGGGTGGGTCCAGCGGGCCAGCGCCTCGAAGCCCCGGATTCGCCCCGAGGCGAGCTCCACGATGGGCTGGTAGGCGAGGTGGATCGCCCCCGACGCGACCGCCCCCGGCAGGTCGGCCTCCAGCCGGAGCTGGCGCACGGCGCCCTCGTGCATGGCGGGCTCGAACACCGCGTACGGGAGGTGGCGGGCGCGTTTGGCGCGGTACATGCTCAGGTCGGCGTCGCGCAGGACCTCGGCCGCCGAGAGGTAGCCGGGGCGGCCCGGGGCGATCCCCACGCTCACCGACACCCGCAGCCCGTGGCCCGAGACCGCGAAGGGGGCGGCGAGCGCCGCGTGCAGCCGGGCCGCCGCGCCCCGGGCGTCCTCGAAGCTGGAGCGGCCCGTGAACAGCACCGCAAACTCGTCCCCGCCCAGCCGGGCGACCAGCCGCCCCGGCATCGCCCCGCGCAGCCGATCGGCAAACGCCACCAGCAACTCGTCGCCGACGCTGTGGCCCAGGCTGTCGTTCACCACCTTGAAGCGGTCCATGTCGAGGTACAGCACCGTGTACCCCGCCTCGCCCCGCCCCCGCGCGCCCCGCACCGCCCGCTCCAGGGCCGCGAGCAGTTCGCGGCGGTTGGGCAGCCCGGTCAGGGGGTCGTGCGACGCCGCCTGCGCGAGCTGCGCCTCAATGGCCTGCCGCTGGGTGATGTCGCGCGAGGAGGTCAGGAAGTGGGTCACGCCGCCCGGCCCCCGCACGGCTGAAACGCCCGTCTCGAACCACACGAAGCCGCCGCCGGCCCGGCGCAGGCGCACCCGCAGCGGCGCGGAGGGTCCGGCGGGGAGCTGCTCCGGGACCGAGAACCTCGCCAGGAGGTGCAGGTCGGCCGGGTGGATCAGGGGGCGGGGATGGGTGCCCAGCAGCGCCGCCGGGTCGTAGCCCAGCAGGGTGCGGACGCTGGGGCTCACGTAGGCGAAGGTCCCGTCCGGGTGGTGCAGGCACACCAGGTCGCTGGTGTGTTCGGCGAGCAGGCGGTACAGCGCCTCGCGTTCCTGGACCTGCTCGTGCAGGTGCGCCCGGTCGAGCGCGTAGCCCACGTACTCCCCCACCGCCTCGATGAGGCGCCAGTCGTCCCGCGAGAGCTGGCGCTCCCCCACCGTCTCCACGTTCAGGACCCCCACGACCTCGCCCCCCCGGCGCAGGGGCACGCAGACCTCCGAGCGGATGCCCTCGCAGGCCCGGAGGCTGTGCGGGTCGTCGGCCAGGTCCTCCAGCCACACCGCCTCCCCGGTGCGGGCGACCCGGCCCATCACGCCCGACTCCAGCCCCACGCGACCAAGCACCCGCGGGTAGCCGAGCTGGTGCTGCAACTCCAGATGGTCCCCCCGGCGCAGGTAGACGCTGACATGGGTGTAGCCCAGGAGCTGCGCGAGCGCCTCGTTCACCGCCCGGATCACGCCCCGCACCTCGATCTCCCGGCCCAGCGCCGTGCGGACGCGGTGCAGCAGGTCGAGTTCGCAGCGCTGCCGGGCCGCCCGCTGGTACAGCCGCTCGCGCTCGATGGCCCGCCCCAGCCACCCGCTGAGCGTGACCATCAGCCGCAGGTCGTCCCCGGTCAGCGCCCGCGCCCCGGTCTCGATGTTCAGGACGCCGACCCGCGTGTCCCCGTCCGAGAGGGGCACGCACAGCTCGCTGACAACCTCCGGGAAAAAGGCCACGTACCGGGGTTCGGCGCGCACGTCCGGAACGAGCAGGGCCTCGCCCGTCGCCGCGACGTGGCCCACGACGCCCCGGTTCACCGGAAAGCGTGGGAGGGCCGGGCTGCCGACGGGCGGCTGGACGACCAGCTCGCCCCCCTCCAGCAGCCCGATATGCACGTGTTCGTAGCCCATCACGTCCCGCACGATCCCCACCAGGCCGCCGAACAGCTCGGCCTGGTTCGCCGCCCGCACGATCACGTCCCGGGAACGGTCGAGCAGCGCGAGTTCCTGCCGCGAGCGCCGGACCTCCTCGCCCAGGGTGGCCCGCTGCACGGCGAGCGCGACCTGCGCCCCGAACAGCTCCGCGGGGCGGGCGCTGCGGGCCAGCTCCTCGGGGGCGCAGCCGCTGTGCAGGTACAGGATGGCCGCCGGCTGGGCTTCCGGCGAGAAGGGCACGGCCAGCGTGGAGCGCCAGGCGGCGTGCCTCCAGCCACGCCGCACGGCCCCCAGTCTGGCCGGGTCCAGCACGGCGGCGAGGTGGGCCAGCACGTCGCCGTACACCTGGCTGGGCCGGGCCGGGTCGTAGAGCAATTCGTGCGCCCCGAAGGTGAAGGTGTTCAGGTCGTCCGGGTCGTACCCGAGCGTCGCCGAGTAGTGGTAGCGTCCGTCCGGCTGCCGAACGAGGACGGCCCCCGCCACCACATGCGGCACCGCCCGCACGGCGCGCTCCAGCACCCGCCGGTGGACCTCGTGCAGGGGAAGCTGCCCGCCCAGCAGTTCGCCCGCCAGCGCGACGAGCCCCTCCTCGAAGGCCAGCCCGGGCTCAGCCATGCCTGCCGCCCTGACCCGGCGACCCCGCGGGGGGGCTGGGGGCGTCCGTACTCCGGGTTGTGCTGCGGGGGATGACCATACGGCTGAGGTTCAGCCTAGCGGGGCCGTTCTTGCGCCGCCCTTACGAGAGCGTGAAGCATCTGTATAAATATTCGTTCCGGTGAGGTTTATCTCGGCCCCGAACGCCCAGGAGGGGGTCCGCCAGGTCCCACCCCCAAAGAAGGAGGGCGCACCCGGGGAGGTGTGCGCCCGGGAAGAGGAGGAGCGCTCAGCGCGGCAACTCGCTCGCGCCCATCAGGAACTCGTCCACCGCCCGCGCGGCCTGCCGACCCTCGCGGATGGCCCAGACGACGAGGGACTGGCCCCGCCGCATGTCGCCCGCCGCGAAGACGCCGGGGACGTTGGTGGCGTAACCGCCCACCTCGTCGGTGCCCGCCCGCGCGTTTCCCCGCTGATCCTTCTCCACCCCGAACACGTCGAGGATGCTCCCCACCGGGCTGACAAAGCCCATCGCCAGCAGCACGAGGTCGGCCTTCAGAATCTGCTCGCTGCCGGGAACCTCGGTCATCCGGCCACCCTCCCACTCCAGCCGGACGGTCTTGAGGGCCGTGACGCGCCCGTTCTCACCGATAAATTCCTTCGTGGCGATGGCGAACTCGCGCTCGCCCCCCTCCTCGTGGCTGGAGGACGTGCGGAGCTTGTGCGGCCAGTAGGGCCAGGTCAATGGCTTGTTCTCGTGCTCGGGCGGCATGGGCAGCAGCTCGAACTGGGTGACGCGCGCCGCGCCGTGGCGGTGCGAGGTGCCCACGCAGTCCGACCCGGTGTCGCCGCCCCCGATCACGACGACGTGCTTGCCCCCGGCGTGAATCTGCCCGTCCACCCGGTCGCCCGCGTTGACCCGGTTCTGCCCCGGCAGGAATTCCATGGCGAAGTGGACACCCGCCAGGTCGCGGCCCGGCACCGGCAGGTCGCGCGGCTGCTCGGCCCCGCCCGCGAGCAGCACGGCGTCGAACTCCTCCCGCAATTGCCCCGGGCTCACCGTCTCCCGCGCCAGGTTGGTCACCTTCGACCCCTCCGGCAGCTCGCCCACCAGGACACCTGTGCGGAAGGTGACGCCCTCGGCCTCCATCTGCCCCACGCGGCGGTCGATCAGGTGCTTTTCCAGCTTGAAGTCGGGGATGCCGTAACGCAGCAGGCCGCCGACGCGGTCGTTCTTCTCGAACACCGTCACGCTATGCCCGGCGCGGGCGAGTTGCTGCGCCGCCGCGAGTCCGGCTGGACCGGAACCGACGACCGCCACTCTTTTCCCCGTCCTGAAGGGGGGCGGCTGGGGCGTCACCCATCCCTCCTGCCAGGCGTGGTCGATGATCGCGCGCTCGATGGACTTGATGCCCACCGGCTCGTCGGTCGTGAGGTTCAGGGTGCAGGCCGCCTCGCAGGGGGCGGGGCAGATGCGCCCGGTGAATTCGGGGAAGTTGTTGGTGGCGTGCAGCGTGTCGATGGCCGCGCGCCAATTATTGCTGTAGACGAGGTCGTTCCAGTCGGGGATCAGGTTGTTGACCGGGCAGCCGTTGTTGCAAAACGGGATGCCGCAGTCCATGCAGCGGGCCGCCTGCACCCGCGACTGCTCGACGGTGAGTTCGTGGACGAATTCCTTGTAGTTCCGCAGGCGCGCGTCGATGGGCTCGTACGCTTCCTTCACGCGCCGGTATTCCAGAAAGCCGGTGACTTTTCCCATGCTCGCTCCTCAGCTCACTTCGTCAGGACGCCCTGGCCGGTCGGCTGGCCCACCCCGGAGGGTCCGCGCCCCGTCTCCCGGCCCAGGTCGCCCAGCGCCCGCTCGTACTCGCGCGGGAAGACCTTGACGAATTCCGGCAGCGCCTCCTCCCAGTGGTCCAGAAGTTCGCGGGCGCGCAACGAGCCGGTCCAGCGGTGATGCTCCTCGATCAGCCCCCGCAGTTGCGCCTCATCGGTCTGGCCCCGGTGCCAGAAGCGGCGCTCGATGGTCGCCTCCTGCTCGGCGCTCGGCACCACCCGGTCGAGCGAGACCATCGCCGCGTTGCAGCGGGAGGCGAACTGCCCGTCCTCGTCGTACACGTAGGCGATGCCGCCCGACATGCCCGCCGCGAAGTTGCGCCCCGTCTTGCCCAGCACGACGACCGTGCCGCCCGTCATGTACTCGCAGCCGTGGTCGCCGGTGCCCTCCACGACCGCCGTGGCCCCCGAGAGCCGCACCGCGAAGCGCTCGCCCGCCACGCCCCGCAGGAAGGCCTCGCCCGAGGTCGCGCCGTACAGCACGGTGTTCCCCACGACGATGTTCTTCGTCGCGTCGCCCCGGAAGTCGATGGAGGGCCGCACCACGACCCGGCCACCGGAAAGGCCCTTGCCGGTGTAGTCGTTCGCGTCGCCGATCAGGTAGAGGGTGATCCCGTTCGCCAGGAACGCCCCGAAACTCTGACCGCCGTTCCCCTCCATCTGGATGAAGATGGTGTCGTCGGGGAGGCCATCCGGGCGGCGGCGGATCAGTTCGCCCGAGAGCATCGCCCCCACCGTGCGGTTCACATTGCGCGCGGTCTCCAGCACCTTCACCTTCTCGCCGCGTTCCAACGCGGGGCGGCACTTCTCGATCAGGGTCACGTCGAGGGCGCGTTCGAGGCCGTGGTCCTGCGTCTCCACATGGCGGTGGGCGACCCCGGCGGGCACGGCGGGCTGGTGGAACACGCGGCTGAAATCCAGGCCGCGCGCCTTCCAGTGCTCCACCCCTTTGCGCGTGTCGAGCAGGTCCGAGCGCCCGATCAGGTCGTCGAACCGGCGGATGCCCAGCGAGGCCATGATCCCCCGCACCTCCTCCGCCACGAAGAAGAAGTAGTTGATGACGTGTTCGGGCTTGCCCGCGAACTTCTGCCGCAACACCGGGTCCTGGGTCGCCACGCCCACCGGGCAGGTGTTCAGGTGGCACTTCCGCATCATGATGCAGCCCTCGGCGACGAGCGGCGCGGTGGCGAAACCGAACTCGTCGGCGCCGAGCAAGGCACCGATCACCACGTCACGCCCGGTCTTCATCTGCCCGTCGGCCTGAACGCGAATGCGGCTCCGCAGGCGGTTGAGCACCAGCGTCTGCTGCGTCTCCGCCAGCCCCAGCTCCCACGGCGAGCCCGCGTGCTTGATGGAGGACCAGGGCGAGGCACCTGTACCGCCGTCGTGCCCCGCGATCACCACATGGTCGGCCTTCGCCTTTGCCACACCCGCCGCGATGGTCCCGACTCCCACTTCCGACACCAGCTTCACCGAGATGTCCGCCCGCGGGTTCACGTTCTTGAGGTCGTGGATAAGCTGCGCGAGGTCCTCGATGGAGTAGATGTCGTGGTGCGGGGGAGGGGAGATCAGGCCCACGCCGGGAACGGAATGCCGCAGCATCCCGATGTACTCGCTGACCTTGCCGCCGGGTAATTGCCCGCCCTCGCCCGGCTTGGCCCCCTGCGCCATCTTGATCTGGATTTGATCGGCGGAAACGAGGTATTCGGTGGTGACGCCGAAGCGGCCCGAGGCGACCTGCTTGATCTTGGAGCGGAGAGAGTCGCCGTCCTGAAGCTCGTAATCTGCCGGAGCCTCGATGCGGCCCTCACCCAGGATGTCCCTCAGGGTCATCCCCGCCGTGATCGTCTCGCCCCCCATCTCCCCGCGATACCGCGCCGGGTCCTCGCCGCCCTCGCCCGTGTTCGACTTGCCGCCGATGCGGTTCATGGCGACGGCGAGCGTGGTGTGCGCCTCGGTGGAGATGGAGCCCAGGCTCATCGCGCCCGTGGCGAAACGTTTGACGATCTCGGAGGCGGGTTCGACCTCTTCCAAAGGAATCGCCTTTTCCGGGTCCACCTTCAACTCGAACAGGCCGCGCAGGGTCATGTGGCGCCGCGACTGGTCGTTGATGATCTGCGCGTACTCGCGGTACGTCTCGACCCGGCCCGAGCGCGTCGCGTGCTGGAGCTTGGCGATGGCGTCCGGCGTCCACATGTGTTCCTCGCCGCGCGCCCGCCAGGCGTACTCGCCGCCGAGGTCGAGCATGGAGGCGAGCAGCGGATCGTCGCTGAAGGCTGCCCGGTGCAGCCGCAGCGCCTCCTCCGCCACCTCGAACACGCCGATGCCGCCGACCTGGGTGGAGGTGCCGCGGAAGTACTTCTCGACCAGCTCCTCGCTGAGCCCGATGGCCTCGAAAATCTGGGCGCCGCAGTACGACATATAGGTGCTGATGCCCATCTTCGACATGATCTTCGAGAGGCCCTTACCCACGCCCTTGATGTAGTTGGAGATGGCCTTTTCTGGCGTCACGCCTCCCGGCGCATTTTTATACAGGTCCGCCAGCGTCTCCAGCGCCAGGTACGGGTGAATCGCCTCCGCCCCGTAGCCCGCGAGGACCGCGAAGTGGTGGACCTCCCGCGCCGAGCCCGTCTCGACGACCAGGCCCGCCGTCGTCCGCAGGCCCTGGTGGACGAGGTGCTGGTGGATGGCTGACAGCGCGAGCGGGGCGGGGATGGCGACGTGGTCGCGGTCCATTGCCCGGTCGGTCAGGATCAGGATGTTGTGCCCTTCCCGAATGGCGTCCACGGCATGCGCCCGCAGCGAGGCGAGCGTGGCCTCGATCCCCTCGCGGCCCCAGGCGGCGGGGTAGCAGATGTTCAGCTCGTAGGGCCGGAACTTGCCCCCCGTCTGCCCACTGATGGAGCGCAGCCGCGCCATGTCGTCGAAGTCGAGGATGGGCTGAGCGACCTCCAGCCGCATGGGCGGATTGACCGCATTGATGTCGAGCAGGTTCGGCTTGGGGCCGATAAAGGAGACCAGCGACATCACGACCTGTTCGCGGATGGGGTCGATGGGCGGGTTGGTAACCTGCGCGAACAGTTGCCGGAAGTAGTTGTACAGCGGCTTGTTGCGGCTGGAGAGCACCGCCAGCGGCGAGTCGTTGCCCATCGAGCCGACGCCCTCCTCGCCCGCGGCGGCCAGCGGGTCGAGCAGGAACTTCAGGTCCTCCTGCGTGTACCCGAAGGCCTGCTGGCGGTCGAGCAGCGTTTCGCGGAAAGCGGGCACCTCGGCCTGCGCCGCGAGGTTCCCCAGCTCCACGCGCACGTTCTCGATCCACTGCCGATACGGCTTGGCCGAGGCGTAGCGGGACTTCAGCTCCTCGTCCTCCAGAATGCGCCCCTCGTCGAGGTCGAGCAGGAACATCCGCCCCGGCTGGAGGCGCCACTTCTTCAGAATCTTGTGCTCGGGAATGGGCAGCACGCCCGACTCCGAGGCCAGGATCACGAGGTCGTCCCGCGTCACGATGTACCGGGCGGGGCGCAGGCCGTTGCGGTCGAGCGTCGCGCCGATCTGCCGCCCGTCCGTGAACACCATGGCGGCGGGGCCGTCCCAGGGCTCCATCATCGCCGCGTGGTACTCGTAAAAGGCGCGGCGGCGCTCGTCCATCGCGCCGTGCTGTTCCCACGCCTCGGGAATCAGCATCATCGCGGCGTGGGCGAGGGGATAACCCGCCATCGTCAGCAACTCCAGCGCGTTGTCGAAGGTCGCCGTGTCCGATTGCCCCCGCAGGCTGATGGGATAGAGCTTGGGGAGGTCGTCGCCGAGGACGGGCGACTTCATCACGCCCTCGCGTGCCCGCATCCAGTTGAAGTTGCCCTTGACGGTGTTGATCTCGCCGTTGTGCGCGACCATGCGGTACGGGTGCGCCAGATACCACTCGGGGAAGGTGTTCGTGGAGAAGCGCTGGTGGACGAGCGCGAGCGCCGACACCACCCGCTCGTCCTGAAGGTCGAGGTAATACTCGCCAACCTGCCCGGCGAGGAGGAGCCCCTTGTAGATCACCGTGCGGCACGACATGGAGGGCACGTAGTATTCGCGCCCGTGGGTCAGCTTGAGGCGCAGAATCGCCAGCGATGCCCGCTTGCGGATCACGTACAGCTTGCGCTCCAGCGCGTCGGGCACCAGGATGTCCGGCCCGTGGCCGATGAAGACCTGGCGGATGACGGGCTCCTTGGCCCGCACCGCCGGGGACATGGGCATCTCGCGGTTGACCGGCACATCGCGCCAGCCCAGCAGCACCTGCCCCTCGGCCCGGATCGCGCGCTCCAGCTCCTGCTCGCACGCGAGGCGCGAGGCGTGTTCCTTGGGCAGGAAGATCATGCCCACGCCGTAGTCGCCGGGGCGGGGCAGCGTGACGCCCTGCTTCGCCATCTCGGCCCGGTAGAACTCGTCGGGCATCTGAATCAGGATGCCCGCGCCGTCGCCCATCAGCTCGTCGGCGCCGACTGCACCCCGGTGGTCCAGATTTTCCAGAATCCCCAGCCCCTGCGTGATGATGCCGTGGCTCTTGTGCCCCTTCAGGTGGGCGATAAAGCCTACGCCGCAGGCATCGTGTTCCTGCTCGCCCCGGTACAGGCCGTGCTGGCTGAGCGCCTCGATTTCCTGCGGGGTGGGTTGGTTCGTGGGGTCGTGATCCATCAGGCACTCCTCTCTCGGCCCGGCCAGCCGGGATAGGACTTGAGACTACACAGCCTGCATAAATAGACGGCGGGGGTTGTCCATGTGTGCCCTGTTCGGCAATGGCCGCACTAGACAAGAGGCGCTGGGTTCGGGCGAAAGACCCTGGAGGCTCTCCGCGTTCTCGTTTCCGTCTTATTCATGGGGTCGCATTTTCTTGCTGGGCGCGTCCGGCTTGCTCTACGAGGCGGCTATGCTGGCGGGGTGACGAACGGCGGGGGAACGGGGGCAATGGCGCCACTTCGGCTGGTGCAGGTCGGCCTGGGGGGCTGGGGACGGGACTGGATCAAGATCGCGCGGGCGGAACCCCGGGTCGAGACGGTCGCGTTCGTGGATGCGAACCCCGAGTCGTTGCGGCTGGCCCAGGAACGCGGGGCGCCGGAGGACCGCTGCTTCGCCTCGCTCGAAGAAGCCCTGAGTACCACCCAGGCGGATGCCGTTCTGATCACCACTGGAGCAAATGCACACGTCCCGGTGGCCCTTGCTGCCCTCGCGGCGGGCCTGCCCGTCCTCGTCGAGAAGCCCTTCGCACCCACTGCCCTGGAGGCGCGGCAGGTCGTGCGGGCGGCCCAGGCGCGCAACCTTCCCCTGATGGTGAGCCAGAACTACCGCTTCCACCCGGCCCCGCGCCTGGCCGCTCAACTGGTGCGCGAGGGGCGGCTCGGCGAGGTCGGGTACGTCGAGGTGGACTTCCGGCGAAATAGCCCGCGCCAGGTGGCGGAACCGACCGCCCACAACCTCCTGCCCCACCCGCTGCTCCTCGACATGGCGATTCACCAGTTCGACCTGATGCGCTTCGTGCTGGGCCGGGAGCCCGTCTCCATCGACTGCCACGCCTTCAACCCCCCGTGGAGCCCCTTCCGCGACCCGGCGAGCGCGGTGGCGACGGTCGAATTCGAGGGCGGTCTCATTGTCAGTTACCGGGGAAGCTGGGTGAGTTCCGGCCCGGTTACCCCCTGGGCGGGTGAGTGGCGGATGGACCTGAGCGGGGGAGAGGTGCGCTGGACCAGCCGCAACGACCCGCCGCCCGACCGGGTGCAGGTGCGTCCGTTGAGCAAGAGGGCGCGTTCCCTGCCCCTTCCAGCCGTGCCACACCTCGACCGGGCCGGAGCCCTCGCCGCCTTCGTGGACGCCGTCCGGGCGGGAACCGAGCCGGAAAGCTCCGGGCGGGAGAACCTTCCCAGCCTCGCCCTGGCCCTGGCGGCGGTGCGCTCGGCGGGGGAGGGGCGGGCCGTGCCCCTCGCCGAATTCCTCGGGCCGGACGACCTGCGCTGAGGAGCAAATCCATAACACCCACTGTTCAGGAGGGGTTGGGAGCGTCACTTATACTCGCGCTTCTGGCACCCTCTGGCGCGGCAGGCGGGGGCAACCTCCCGCCGGGGAGACACTGATGGCCGACTCGACCCGTCCCGACCCGAACTCGCCGGAACCGTCGCCGCTCACCGCCCTCCCCGGCAGCGTCCGCACCCTCCCCCAGGGGGCGCAGGCCACGGGGGTGCCCAGCCCGGGGGACACGGTGGAGGTGACGCTGCGGCTGCGTGCCCCCCGCCCGCTGACGCCCCTCGAAGTCGCCGCCGCGCCCCTGACCCGCGAGGCCTACACCCGGACGTACGGCGCCTCGGAGGACGACCTGGGGCGGGTGGAGGCCTACGCCCACAGCCGGGAACTGAGCGTGGTGGAGGCGAGCGTGCCCCGCCGCACCGTCATTGTGCGGGGCACGGTAGCGCAGGTGGAGGCCGCCTTCGGGGTCCGGCTGGGGCTGTACGAACTGGGAGGCCGGACCTTCCGGGGGCGCAGCGGGCCGGTGCTCCTCCCCGCCGACCTCATCGGGGTGGTGGAGGGCGTGTTCGGCCTGGACGACCGCCCGCAGGCGGGTCCCCGTTTTCGCCTGGCGGCCCCGGTCGGTTCTCAGAGCATCGCCTTTCCCGAGCAGGTCGCGGCCAGCTTCACGCCGCCCGAACTGGCCCGCGCCTACGGTTTCCCGGAGGGGGACGGCGCGGGGCAGACCATTGCCATCATCGAGCTGGGGGGCGGCTACCGCCCGGCGGACCTCCGGGCCTATTTCGCGGGGCTGGGTCTGCCTCTGCCGAGGGTCACGGCGATCAGCGTGGACGGCGGGCGCAACGCCCCCACGGGCGACCCCGGCGGCGCCGACGGCGAGGTGATGCTCGACATCGAGGTGGCGGGCGCGGTGGCCCCCGGCGCAAATATCGCCGTGTACTTCGCGCCGAACACGGACGCCGGGTTTCTGAACGCGGTCACCCAGGCCGTCCACGACGCCCGCCGCCAGCCCAGCGTGGTCTCGATCAGTTGGGGTGCCCCTGAGAAGGACTGGACCCTCCAGGCCATGCAGGCGATGGACAGCGCCTTTCAGGACGCGGCCCTGCTGGGCGTCACCGTCCTGTGCGCCGCCGGGGACGACGGCTCGAACGACCGGGTGGGCGACGGCCTGGCGCACACCGACTTCCCCGCGTCGAGCCCCTGGGCCACGGGCTGCGGCGGCACCCGGCTCAGCCTCTCGGACGGCCAGATCGTGAGCGAGGTGGTCTGGCAGGGGGCGTCCGGGGGCGCCACGGGTGGTGGCGTGAGTGACACCTTTCCGTTACCCGATTATCAGCGTGACGCAGGCGTGCCGCCCTCGGCCAACCCGGGTGGGCAGGTGGGCCGGGGCGTACCCGATGTGTCGGCGGTGGCCGACCCCCAGACGGGTTACCGGGTGCGGGTGGACGGCCAGGATACGGTGATCGGCGGCACCAGTGCGGTCTCGCCCCTGTGGGCCGGTCTGGTCGCCCGGATCAACGCGCGGCGGGGGCAGGCACTGGGCTTCCTCAACGCCCGGCTCTACCCCCTGGGCGTGCTGCGCGACATCACCGAGGGCAACAACGGCGCGTACGCGGCGGGACCGGGCTGGGACGCCTGCACCGGCCTGGGCAGCCCGGACGGCGGGAAACTGGCGGCGCTGGAGGAGCAGGGGTAAAGGTCCGGCCCACATGGGTGGGCTACGGAAACGCCGACCTCAAGAAACGGCCAAAGGTCGTCCGTCTACGTGCCCCGCCGGGTTCTTACGATGAAGGCTCATCCCCCAGCCGAGCCCCTCCCAGGAAGGCGGACCATGCAGCGGATACGTCACCTTCGCCCTGGACGAACGTTCATCCAGGCCCTTCTCACCAGCACCTTGCTGACCGGCTGTTACAACCTCCTTCCCTCCAACGGGGGCGGCCAGGCGAACCCACCAGCAGTCCGCACCGTGCGCCCGGCGGATATCGCCGTCCCTGCGGGCTACCGGGTGGAGGCGGTCGCCACTGGCCTCGACTTCCCCACCGCCGTCGCCTTCGACGAGCAGGGACGGGTCTACGTGCTGGAGGCGGGCTACTCCTACGGCGAGGTGTTCACGGTTCCCAGGCTCCTGCGGCTGGAGCAGGGCGGGGGCCGCATGGAGATCGCTCGCGGCGAGAGCTCGCCCTGGAACGGCCTGGACTACGCGAACGGGGCCTTCTACGTCGGCGAGGGCGGCGGGATCGGCGGCGGCCGGATCGTGAAGATCAGCCCGGGCGGTCAGGTCACGCCGCTCGTGCAGAACCTGCCCAGCCTGGGCGACCACCACACCAACAGTCCGGTGGTGGGGCGCGGCGGGTACGTGTATTTCGGGCAGGGCACCGCGACGAACAGCAGCGTCGTGGGCACGGATAATGCCGATTATGGCTGGCTGAAACGCTTCCCGCAGTTCGATGACATCCCCTGCGTGGATATCACCCTGAACGGGCGCAACTTCCAGACGGGGAACCCGCTGACGCCCGCCGCCGACACCGTGGTCACGGGCGCGTACCAGCCCTTCGGCACACCCTCGCGGCCCGGCCAGGTCGTGAAGCCGTCCTTCCAGCCGCCCGCGTCCCCGGCAGTCCTGCGGCTGAGGCAGCGGATGGTCTGAGGTTGCTCCTGATTCGTCACGCTGCTTCCTCCCCCCCACCGAACTGGGCGGGCGTGAGAGTGCGCGGCAATTCCCATAGGTGTCGGGTTTAGGCCAGGTCCGGGGATGTTCCCGCAAGGACTGACTGTAAGCGTCCTGAGATTGCTCCCCCAGCTAACTTCCCGCATCTGGCCCGGTGACTTCTGCTGTTGACAGGGTAGACGGGTGGGGCTATCTTTGCGGACCTGCCCGCGCGGGGCTGGCCCAGACGCGCGGGACTTGAACGGGGCAACCCCCTGCTCCAAGTGGTATTGACAGCTCCAGGAGTTGGCTGTACCTTATGGGCCTGCGCGAGGCGCACTCGGAAAATGTGAGCGAGGTCTTGACAAGTTCGAGCCAAGCGAGTACACTACTGAGGTGCCTGAGGGGAACGCCCCGAACGCGCACGGAGCGCAAGCTCCGCGAAGCATGACAACGGAAGAAGCTTGAGAAGCAAA
>NZ_BFAG01000025.1 GCF_002897375.1 Deinococcus aerius
GGCAAGCAGGGCCTCAAAGTAGCGGTCAACGTCGCCCCGCTCCAGCTCACGCAGCCGAATTTCGTGGAGACCGTCGCGGCGGCGCTGCACCAGACGGGCCTGGCCGCCGAACACCTCGAACTGGAGCTGACGGAGAGCGTGCTGCTGCACAATTTCGCGGGGGTGCAGCAGACCCTGTGTGCCTTGGAGCAGTTGGGGGTGGCCCTGACCATCGACGACTTCGGGACGGGGTACTCGTCCTTGTCGTACCTGCGGGACCTGCCGATCAGCAGCATCAAGATCGACCGCTCCTTCGTGCGCGACCTGAGTGCGCCCCGCCGCGCCCCCCAGTACGCCCTCGCCCTGATCGAGGCGATCCTCAGCATCGCCCAGGCGCTCGACCTCGAAGTCGTGGCCGAGGGGATCGAGACGCAGGCCCAGCTCGACGTGGTGCGCGACCTGGGCTGCCACGTGGGCCAGGGCTTCCACTGGTCCAAACCGCTGGCCCCCGCGGTGCTGGAGCGGTGCCTGCCCCTCGCCCCGGAGGCCGGGCAGGCGGCGGCAGGCGAGGGCTACAGGAGCCTGAACTAGGACAGGCTGGGGACCCGGCGGCCTGGCACGTGGCCGCCCTCTGAACGGCCCGGGAGAGGCGTGGAGGACGCCGGGGGAGGACCGGGCCTCCTCTGAACGTTCGGTCGAGAGGGCGCTTACAGCGTGAAGGCCACCGCCCAGGCTTCCGCCCCGGGTCTGGGCATCCACCCCGCCACCGCCTACACTGGGGGCACGCCCGGGGATGTTCCCGGACGCCCCTGCCCGGGGACCCGGACGGCAGGTGATGGTGTGACGGCCAGCGCGGCGCGGCTTCAGCTTCTCGGTTCACCCGGCCTCGTGGTGAACGGCCAGGACGTGACCCTGCCCACGCGCAAGGCCCTCGCCCTGGCCGCGTACCTGGCCCTCAGCGGCCCGGCGCCCCGCGGGGTGCTCGCCGGGCTGCTGTGGGAGTTGCCCGAGCGGGACGCGCGGCGCAACCTGCGCCAGGAACTCTACCGCCTCGGGCACACACCGCTCGCCCGCTGGCTGGCGGTGGGGGAGACCCACGTGGCGCTCGCCGGGAAGGTGACGACCGACGTGGCCGAGTTCCGGGAGCGGGCCGCGCGGGGGGACTGGGCCGGGGCGCTGGGCCTGTACGGCGGGCCACTTCTGGACGGGCTGGAGCTGGAGAGTTCGGTGTGGAGCGAGTGGCTGGAGCGGACGCGCGCGGGAGTCGCGCGGGAACGCCAGGCGGCGGCGCTGCGGCAGGCCGAGGCCCTGGAGGCGCGGGGCGAGTGGCGGGAGGCGCTGGGCGTCCACCTCGCCCTGCTCGCCGAGGACGAGTTGCAGGAGACCCACCACCGCGCCGTCATGCACCTGTACGCGCGGCTGGGCGAGCGGGGGGCGGCCCTGGCCCAGTACGAGCGCTGCCGGGAGGTGCTGCGGCGCGACCTCGCGCTCGAGCCGCTGCCGGAAACCCGCGCCCTGTCCGGGCGAATCCGGGCGCGCGAGTCGTGGGGGGAAGAGGCGGCGGTCCCCACCCCGCCCCGCCGCCCCGCCATTCCCCAGGACCCGCCCCTGGTCGGGCGCGAGCGGGAATGGGCGGCACTGGAGGCGGCCCCACGCCTGATTCTCATCGAGGGGGAGCCGGGCGTGGGCAAATCCCACCTTGCCCTGGAGTTCGCCCGCGCGCACGGCCCGGTGCTGCTTCACCGCTCCACCCGGCCCGGGGGGGCAACGCCCCTGTGGGCGGCGGCGGCCAACCTGCGCTCGGCCCCTCGGGGACCCGCGCGCCCCAGGGCTGCTGGGGACTGTCGCGCCCGTGTGGCGGCGGGAGGCGGCGCGCCTGGTGCCCGAGCTGTGGCCCGGCGACGATCCCCCCGGGCCGCCCACCCCGGACGGCCGGGCGCGGTTCGTGGAGGCGCTCGTGCGGGTGCTTACCGCGCTGATTCCCCCGGACGTGGTGATCGTGCAAGACGACCTCCAGTGGATGGACTACCCCAGCGTCGAGGTGCTGTCGCAGGCCGCCCTGCGTCTGCCCAACCGGGTGCTGCTCACCCTGCGCCGGGGCGAGGCGGACACGGACGCCGCCCGGCAGGGGGTCCTCGCGCTGGGTCGCCAGATTCCCCTGGAGCGCCTGGTCCTGGAACCGCTGGGCGAGCGCGGCGTGCGGGACCTCGTTTGGGTGCTGTCGGGTGGGGAGGCGCCGCTCTTCGCCGCGCGGCTGCACCGGGCGACGGGGGGCAACCCCCTCGCCCTCCTGGAAACGCTGCGGCACCTCGCCGACACCGGGGCGCTGCACCTGGAACCCGGCGGCGCCTGGGCCACCCCCTACGACGACCAGACGCGCGACTACGCCGAATTGCCCCTCCCCGACAGCGTGCGGGGGGCGGTGCTCGCCCGGGCCGCGCGGCTGGGGGGCGGGGCGCGGCGGCTGCTGGAGGCCGCCAGCCTCGCCGGGGAGCCCTTCACGCTGACCGACCTGGGCGGGGCGAGCGCGCTGCCCGAGTGGGAGGCGGTGGAGGCCCTGGAACAGGCCGTGGCGGCGGGCCTACTCACGGTGGCGGGTGGGGGTCACCGCTTCAGCCACGAGCAGGTGCGCTCGGCCCTGGAGAGCGCGCTCGGCCCGGAGCGGCGGCGCCTGCTGCACCGCAAGCTGGCGGAGGCGCTGCTGCGGCAGGGCGGCGCCCCCGCCCACGTCGCCCACCACCTCGAACGGGCGGGGCGGCCCCGCGAGGCCGTGCCCCACCGGGTCCGGGCCGCCCAGGCCGCCGCCGCCGTCCTCGCGCACGCGCAGGCGCTGGGCGAGTACCGCCGGGCGCTGGCGGACGGGCCGGACGACCCCACCGCCTTTGCCATCCACGCCGAGGTGGTCGAGCACCTGCGCTTCCTCGACCGCCGGGAGGAGCGCCGCGCCGCGCTGGAGGCCCTCTCGGCCCTCGCGGAGCGGCTCGCCCTGCCCGCCGAGGAGCGCCTGCACCAGGCGGTGCGCTGGGCGCACTTTTACACCGAACTCGATGAGGAGGCCCGCGCCCTGGAGGTCGCCGAGCGGGGCCTGCGCGAGTTCGGGGACGTACCCGAGCCCCTGCTGGCCCTGCTGTGGCTGGAGGGCGGCGCGGCCCTGTGCGGCCCGTGGGGTGCCCCCCGAAAACTGGACGGTTAGGACTAGAGACTCAGGCTCGCCCCCAGCCCTAGGCTGGAAAGCGAGGCGAACCCTGTGAAAACCCGTCAGTTCTCCGAAGACCAGATCATCAAGCTGCTCCAAGACGCCAAGAAGGGCGAAAAGCCCGTTGAGGAGCTGTGCCGCGACCTGGGATGCAGCACTGCGTCCTACTACACCTGGAAGAAGCAGTACGGCGACACCACCGCTGACGAAGCCCGGAGGCTTCGTCAGCTCGAAAAGGAGAACGCTCGTCTCCTGCGGATCGTCGGCCAGCAGCGCCTGGAACTCGATGCCATGAAGGAGGTGATTCAGAAAAAGTGGTGACGCCCAGCGAGAAACGTGCCGTGGCGAAGGAACTCGTCACGGCCCGCGTCAAGCCCGCAAGGGCTTGCTTTCTGGTGGGCCTGCCCAAATCCACCTGGCATTACCAGCCGAAGCGGCGCCAGGACAGCGAACTCCGGCAACATCTTCGTGAACTGGCCCTGCGGTATCCACGGCGAGGCTACCGCTTCATTCATGCCCTGCTGGTCCAGGAGGGGCATCACCTCAACCGGAAGAAGGTCCGGCGCCTCTGGTGCGAAGAAGCCCTCACCGTCAAAGCCAAGCCCAGCAGGAAAATCCGCACTGGCGCGTCCATCCCAATGCAGGCCGAGTACCCCGGCCACGTCTGGACGTACGACTTCATCTTCGACCAGACCCTGGGGGGGACGACCCTGAAAATCCTATCGCTGACCGATGAATTCACCCGGCAATCCCTGGCCCTGCGGGTCGCGCAGTCCTTCACGTCCGCGGACGTGAAGGACGTCTTACACGAGGTCATCCGGCAGCGTGGTGCACCCGAATTCATCCGCAGTGACAACGGCCCCGAGTTCATTGCCCGTGACCTGGGGGTCTGGCTGGCCGTTCAGGCCATCGGCACCCGGTTCATTCAACCCGGCAAACCCTGGCAGAACGGGTTTGCCGAGAGCTTTCACTCTCGGCTCCGGGAGGAGTGTCTGAATCAGGAAGTGTTCTACTCGGCTCGGCACGCCCAGGTGGTCTTGGATGGCTACCGGGCGTTCTACAACGCCAGGCGGCCCCATTCGTCGCTGGGCTACCGCACACCTGATCAGTTCGCCCAGCAGGCCAGGGGCCGGGCCGCCGACCTCCTCTGCGGAAAAGGCGCCGCAGAGCAGTCCGTCATCCCGCCCCCTGGATGAGCAGGAAGTCCCGTGTTGTACCCTGCTCCTGAGCCGAGTCTCTACTCGAAACCGTCCAAACTTTGGGGCCAGGCCAGGCGTAGGGGTGCTCGCCAGCGTCATTCCGCCTGCCGTGGCCCGCAGTGCCTCTTTGGTGTTGGCCGTCGTCGGGCTCTTCGCTCCAACCACAGAGGGGGTCACGACCCGGGCGAGCCCCCGTGGTGCGCCAAAGGTGCGGAAACGAAGGTTTTTCCTGTTTGGACGGTGCAGTACGCTTCGTGTATGAACCCTTGGCGCCTGACGCTTCTGATCGTCACGCTGCTGCATCTGGTGGAGGCCCAGGCCGTCCTCGGCTCTCCCGAGACCGCCCGTGAGACGCTCCGCGAGGCGGCGGACGCCCACGTCATGTTAGGGGGCCAACAGCGCTTGGCTCTCGAACTCTATGGTTTGCCACACACGCGCCATCTCCTCAACGCGCTGGGTGACCACGAGTACGAGCGGGTCCTGTGCGCCCCTGCCAGCCAGGCGCCCCAGGTCGCCGAGGTCACGCTGGTGACCCTGGGCAGCCCGGCGATCCTCGTTAATGGGCAGCGCGTGCGGCTTCAGATGCGCAAGTCCGCCGAGGTGCTCGCCTATCTGCTCAGGTACGGCGAGAGTTCACTGACCTCGTTGCAGACCGAAGTGTTCGCGGAGGTCCTCCCCACGCGAGCGAAGAACTACATCCATCAGGTGCGGCTGGAACTCAAGCGCCTGGTGCCCGGACTCTCCGTGCCTTACGACGCCACCACCCAGATGTATCGGGTTCGGTGTGAGGGGGTACACCTGACGTGGGACCTGGGGCAGGTGCGGGACGCCTTGCTCGGTTCGTCACCGGATGTCATGCTGACGACTAAGTTCAATATCAAGGATTTTCTACAAGGTTCGGAGAGCGAATGGGTGGAGACGGAGCGTGACCGAGTGAGCCGCTGGATTGTCCGCGTGGGATTGGAGACGATGGACGCCTGGTACAGCGAGGGGAGCTACGCCAAGTGCGT
This sequence comes from Deinococcus aerius, assembly GCF_002897375.1. Taxonomy (NCBI): domain Bacteria; kingdom Thermotogati; phylum Deinococcota; class Deinococci; order Deinococcales; family Deinococcaceae; genus Deinococcus; species Deinococcus aerius. Next base: position 5,385 of record NZ_BFAG01000025.1, read on the forward strand.
TCAGCTCGCACAACGGCTCATCGAGGTCGATCCCCTCGACGAAGGCCTGCACGATTTCCTGATTCGCGCCACAGCACAGATGAGCGGGATCAGCGCAGCACGCACGGCCTGCTGGGAGAGCCACGCCTTCTTCGCCAAAGAGGTAGGACACGTTCCGCCCCTGCTGGAGCAGTTAGCCCAGCAGCTCCAGGCTCAGCGATTAAACTGACCCCACCTTGCCAGGAGGCTCTGGGCACTTGGGGCACAAAAATTGCCGAATCGCGTCGGGACCCTAGACTGGGCTTAGCGCAGGTTTCAGTTCCAACTCTAGTGCGACCCCTTGAACACCTGCCCAGCCCACTTCTGCCGCACGAAGCCGATAGGGACGCGCTCGGGCAACGCCCGCTTGTTCGCGGCGTACATCTCGCGCAGGAGGTTCAGGGCCTCAACCAGAGGCGCGGCTGTCCCCTCGGCCTGGAAGGAGAAGGCCGCCAGCAGTCTGGGGGCGTAGGACCGCACCTTGGCGTACCTCCCCAGGGCATGGTGCAGAGGGTCCAGTTGTTCGGTGCGCACCACCTCCCGCTCCCGCACCGTCTCGACGAGCTGCCGCCAGTTCACGACGGCCTCGATGGCCTGGTAGGGATCGGCGCCTTGTTCACGGGCGGCGATGACGGCCGCACAGACCGACCGAAAGGTGCCGAACTGCTCAACCAGCGGCGGCCCTTGCTTCCCGAACGCCTCTGCCGCTTCCCGCTCGCCGTCTCGGAGCAGAGACACCATCACGCGGTCGTGCATATCGAGCACGGCATCGGTCAGCGTTTTCGACAGGTCGAAGAGGCAGGCCATCAGGGTCGCCCGGCGCCGCTGCGGCTCGAAATCTCCCAGGTGCGAGGCGCTCAGGCGCCTCGCCTCCTCGGCCAGGTGGTCCAGACGGCTCTGCGGTAGGAAGGCGCGCAGGTTGCTCTGGACGGGGAAGGTCCGCACGAAGGCCAGCTTGTCGAGGAGGGCGAGGACATGCTTGGCTTTAGGGGCGCCGACGGGCCGACCCAGCCAGGCGAAGCGAGAGATGGGCTCGTTGCCTTGCGGGGAGAGCAGGGCGTCTACCTTCTCGGCCAGGTCGCCCTTCAGGGGCAGGTTGAGCAGGCCGTAGGTGTGCTGGTCAGCCCGGACACGGGCCGCCTGGACGAGGCGTTCGAGAACCGTGAAGCGCGGCACCAGCACCTTGCGCCGTCGCAACTCGTCCATCAGGGCGCTCATCAGGGGAAAGGGCTGGTCGGTAACGACGGCCAGCGGCATCAGCCAGTCTCGCAATTCGTGATTCAAGCGCCGGGACAGTTCCACGTATCCGAACCGCTGACACAGGGCGGCGAAGTGCTCAAACCGGGTCGGGTCCCGGGTGGCGTACTGGGCGTAGCACGCCGGGTCCACCTGGAGTTGTTCGGCGAGGGCGACCAGCACGTTCTCGGGAGGTGCTTCGCCGGAGCGCAGGGCACGGCCGAGATGGCGTAGCACCGTGAGCTGCACGGCGAAGCCGAGCCTGTTGAAGTTCCGCCGACGTTCCCGAACCAGCAGTAGATCAGCGTTGTCAAGCAGGTAATACCGGGAGAGCGTGCGCTCGTCGAGGAGGGGAAAGCGCGTGAACTGCTCACGCTGGGCAGGAGTCAAGAAGGGAGAGGAGGGTTTGACCATCGTGCCTGAGCCCCTTCCAACTTTGCCCCACCCAGCGAACCTGGCTTGCCAGAGCGCTTTCTCTGCTTAGAGACGTCCTGTTCAGCAGGGCACACGCCCCCGGTCAACGTTCGCCCGGCCTCTCCTGCTGGGCCAGGGGGGGGTGTCCTGGCCCCTCCCTCACATGGCGTTGCAAGAGCTGGAGGGCTTCTTGCAGCCGCACGTGCTCGCCTGAACGGGGTGGGGCCGTGCTGGCTCTGACGACCAGTTCAGGTCGGGTCAAAGTTGTGGTCTGCGGATCGTGGTCGTCCAGCAACGCCCCCAGGTGCCCGAAGGCCCGCCGCCCGAGGACCGGGAAGTCCTGCCGGACCGTGGTGAGGGGCGGAATCAGCAGCGCACTCTCCGCCGTGTCGTCGTACCCGATCACTGAGATGTCGCCCGGCACATTCAGGCCCCGCTCCCACAGCGCCCGCAGCACGCCCACCGCCATCTGATCGTTTCCGACCAGCAGCCCCGTGAAGCTCAGTCCCGAGGCCAGCAGGGCCACCGCCGCCCGGTAGCCGCTCGCCGGGCTCCAGTCGCCTTCCTCCTGGGCCACCAGAACGAGGCCGTGTTCGCGCAGCACGTCCTGCCAGCCCTGCATCCGGGAGTGTTCGGCCACCGCGCCCTCCGGGGCATGAATGCAGGCGATCCGGGTGTGTCCCAGCTCCACCAGATGCCGGGCGGCCAGCACCGCACCGTGGTACTGGTCGAGCAGCGCCGCGTTCACCGCCGCACCGGGCGGCACGTCCATGAAGACGCAGGGCACGTCCGAGAACCGCCGGGCGACCTCCTCAGCGTCCGCACTGCTCAGGGACGCGTTGATGAGCACGCCGTCCACCTGGCGCTCCTTGAGGGCGCGCACCGCCTGGGTGACGTTTCCCAGGCCATAGCCCGGCACGATGGAGACGATCAGGCTGAGGCCCGCCGAGCGCGCCGCGCCCTCGATGGCCGAAGTCAGTTGCGAGGGGGCGTGCAGGGAGATGTCGTTGGTGGCAAAGCCGATGGATTGACTGCGCTGCCGGGCGAGGCCCTGGGCCAGACGGTTGGGGACGTAGTTGAGCTGTCCAACTGCTTCCATGACCCGGACCCGGGTTCGGGCGGCCACCGGACCCTGGTTGTTGACGACCCGTGAGACGGTCTGCTGTGAAACCCCCGCTAACGCCGCCACATCGGCTAGCGTGGCCGCTTTGCCCCCGATATTCACGCCAACCTCCGAGTAGATGTTAAGGCTAACACCATCTCCTCCGATCACGACAATGGGGCCGGAGCGTCTTCATGGTTGAATCAGCTTGCGCGGCCCCATACAGATCGCTTGTCAGCGGCGAGAAGCCACGTCCTGACGAATTACTCCTCCTGGAGGGCTGCCTTTTGAAAAATTTCCTGACATCGAAGGTCGCTCAGCAGGATGGAGGTGACGAAGGTAATCTACCCCTCAAGTGTTAGCCTTAACATCTCCTACCTTCACGGTACCAATCTGAACCCAGGGGGACCCACCAGTCCTTCCTGACACAGCACCCGCGCTGTGTTCTCATCCTCCGGCCCACCACGCCGGGGGCTTCCCCGAGGTACCCATGACCCCATTGCCACCCCTCCGCCTCTCCCACCTCGAACTCGGGGTCTGCGACTACCCGGAGCATGTGCCGCAAGGCTGCTGGAGTGAGTATGCCCAGGCCCAGAAGGCGTTGGGACTGCGCTTCGTCCGCATCGCCGAGTTCGCCTGGAGCCGACTGGAACCGCAGCCCGGGCAGTACGAGTGGCGCTGGCTGGACGAGGCCGTCGAGACCTATGCGGCGGCTGGCCTTCAGGTGGTGCTGTGTACCCCCACCGCCGCGCCTCCCGCTTGGCTGGTGATCCAGCATCCCGAGGTGCTGCCCGTCGGGCGGGACGGCAGGGTCAAGACCTTCGGCTCTCGGCGGCACTACGACCCCTCCAGCTCCATGTTCCGTGAGCATTCCCGGCGCATCACGCGGGCGATGGCCGAGCGGTACGGCCAGCACGCGGCCGTGGTCGGCTGGCAGACCGACAACGAGTTCGGCTGGGGTGACACCGCCCAGAGCTACAGCCCGGCGGCCCTGGCGGCATTCCGGCAGTGGCTCGCAGAGCGCTACCGTACCCCGGAGGCGCTGAACGAGGCATGGGGCAACGTGTTCTGGAGCATGGAGTACAGCGCCTGGCACCAGATTCCCCTCCCCAACGGGGCGGTCGCCGAGGTCAACCCGGCGCACGCGCTCGACTTCCTGCGCTTTTCGAGCGACCAGATCGCCGAGTTTCAGGAGGAGCAGGTCGCCATCCTGCGCGAGTGCTCGCCGGGCCGCTTCGTGACCCACAACTACATGGGCTTTTTCAGCGGCTTCGACCACTACCGGACGAGCCAGTGCCTGGACTTCGCCAGTTGGGACAGCTACCCGACGGGGACCCTGGAAGCCGTGAGGGAGTGGGGGCTGGCCGAGCCAGGGTTGATGTTGGATTTTGCCCGGACGGGTCACCCGGACGTGACGGCCTTCAACCACGACCTGTACCGCGGGATGGTGAAGGGACCCTCGGGAGCGGCCGCTGCTCCCGGCTTCTGGGTGATGGAGCAGCAGTGCGGGCCGGTCAACTGGGCGCCGTCCAATCCACTGCCCGCGAAGGGGGCCGTCGCCCTCTGGACGGCGCAGGCATGGGCCCACGGGGCCGATGTGGTGAGCTACTTCCGCTGGCGCGCGGCCACCATGGCCCAGGAAGTGCTGCATTCCGGTCTGTTGCGCCATAACGGGCACCCGGACCGGGGCTATGCGGAGGTCGCGGCCCTTGACCCCACACCGTTCCCCATCGGCAAAGTGCCTGCCCGGGTGGCCCTGCTCCACGACTACGAGAGCCTGTGGCTGTACAACATGCAGCCCCACGCCGAGGGGATGAACTACTGGGCCCAGACCTTCGCCTACTACCGCGCCCTGCGATCCCTGGGCATGGACGTGGACATCCTGCACCCGGACGCCGACCTGAGCGGGTACGCCTTGATCGTCGCCCCGGCCCTGACGCTGATGACGCCCGGGCGCGCCCGGCATCTGGAGGCGGCTGCCGAAGGCAGTGCCCTAGTCTTCGGGCCTCGCACCGCCTTCCGCACCCCGTCCGGGCGCACCCCCGAGGAAGGTCAGTTCGGCGAGTTGGGCCGTCTGGTCGGGGCCTCGCTGCTGCGCTACGACAGCCTGTACCCCGGGATGGGCCAGGAGGTCGCGGGGGCAGGGCCAGCGCCGCACCTCGCCTCCTTGTGGGCGGAGAGCTACGAGATGGAGGGCGCGCAAACCCTCTACCGCTACCGGGGCGGCCCCCTGGACGGCGAGAGCGCCGTGATCCGCCACGGAAACGTCACCGTGATCGGTGCCCACGGCGAGACGCTGATCACCGAGGTTCTAGAGGATCTGCTGAGCCGGGCGGGATTGCAACCCACACGGCTGCCCGAGGGCGTCCGCCTCTCACGGCGCGGCGAGGTTACACTGCTTCAGAACTGGAGCAGTCACGCCGTCATCTGGCAGGGTCAGGAGCTGGCTCCGGTCAGCGCCCGCCCGCTTCAACTTTCGGAGGTGATGGCATGAACAGCGTTCTGAGGCCACGTTCCCGTCTGCCGGTGCTCGCCCTGCTGACCCTGGGGCTCGGCGCCTGCTCCTCCCAGCCGCCTGGCCCGGCCGTGCTGGCGCCGCAGGCCACCGCTCCCACCGAATGGATCAAGGGCATGGACGTGTCCGAAGCCCGGGGGGCGGAGGCGGCCGGCGTGGTCTTCAAGGACCGGGACGGCACCGTCAAGCCCGCCCTCCAGATCGTCAAAGACCACCAGTACAACTGGGTACGCGTGCGCCTGATGGTGGACCCCGACGGCCGGTATGGGCTGTTGCAGGACCTGCCCTACGTCAAGGCTGTGATGAAAGACGCCAAGGGGCGCGGTTTGAAGGTGCTGCTCGACCTCCACTACTCCCACTGGTGGGCCGACCCCGGCAACCAGTGGACCCCCTCGCGCTGGGCCGGGCAGGACGTGAACACCCTCGCGGGCTCCGTCTACACCTACACCAAGGACGTGATCACCCAGCTTCGGGCCCAGGGCACGGCGCCGGACATGGTGCAGATCGGCAACGAGATCAACGGTGGGATGCTCTGGGAGCCCGGGCGAATCGGGAATATGGCGAACTTCGTCAAGCTCACCAACGCCGGGGCGAACGCGGTTCGGGACGCCAGCGGCGGCAACGCCACCATGCCGCCGATCATGGTTCACATCGCTAAGACCGGCGGCGCGGCTGAGACGGTCGCCTGGTACCGGGCCTTTGTGGGCGTGGGCGGCTGGGTGGACACCATCGGGCTGTCGTACTACCCGATGTGGCATGGCGATTCCTCAGGCCTCAGCGAGACCATCAAACAACTGCGGGCCAACTTCACCTGGGCGAAAGTCTATCTGGCGGAAACGGCCTCCTACTGGGCCCCAAACCAGGGAGGGTACACCAACCTGCCGTATCCGCAGACCCCGCAGGGTCAGTCCGATTACCTGAAAGCCCTGACCCCCGTGGTCCAGGGCGCCGGAGGCAGCGGCATCTTCTACTGGGGCGCCTTCTGGTCCCAGAGCAGCCGGTGGCTGATCGCGCCCGACTGGAAAGACGACGACGCCTCTCGCCGGTCGCTGTTCGACGATGGCGCCCGCGCGACGGCGGGGATCGACGGCCTGAACTAAGTCAGACCCCATTCAGCCCACGACCGGAGCCCCCATTCCGGGGTTCCAAGCAAGGAGAGTGCCATGAAGAGAATGTTCGTTCTGATGTCCCTGGCCCTGGCGGGCACCGCCAGCGCCTCCACCCTCACCGTCTGGAGCCACTTCACGGACGCCGCCGAGCTGTCCTGGCTCCGGGCTCAGGCCGACGCCTTCGGGAAGGCCACCGGCAACAAGGTGAGTATCGTCAGCGTCCCGCTCGACCAGATTCCCGACAAGCTCATTCAGTCCGCCCCCAAGGGTCAGGGCCCGGACATGGTCGTCACCCTCCCGCAGGACCGGCTGGGTCAGCTCGCCGCGGCGGGGGTCGTCGAGCCGATGGACAAGTACGTGGTGAGCAAGACGGACCTCGACCGCACCGCGGTGCAGGCGATGACCTACCGGGGACGGCTCTTCGGGCTCCCCATGTTCGCCGAGTCCGTCGCCCTGATCTACAACAAGAAGCTGGTCCCCCGGGCCCCGACCACCTGGAACGAGTTTATCAGCGTGGCCCAGAAGAACACCGGGAACGGCAAGTTCGGCTTTCTGACCGATCTGGGCAACGCCTATGCCAACTACGGCTTCTTCAGTGCCTACGGCAGTTACATCTTCAAGAACAACGGCGGCACCCTGAATGTTCAGGATGTGGGGATCAGCAACGCTGGGGCCCTCAAGGCCGTCTCCTTGATGAACGACCTGCGCTACAAGTACAAGCTCGTGCCCGAGGGCGTGTCCGCCGACGCGGCCAAGAGTGCGTTCGTGGGCGGCCGCCTGGCGATGGTCGTGACCGGTCCCTGGGACATGGGGGACATCAAGAAGGCCGGGATCGACTACGGCATCACCACCATCCCGGCGCCTCCCGGGGCCACCGGGAAATGGGGGCCGTTCGTCGGCGTTCAGGGGGTCGTGCTCAATGCCTACAGCAAGAACAAGACCCTGGCGGCGCAGTTCGCCAAGGCGCTGGTCACCAGCCCGGCCCAGTTCGCCTTCAATCAGGCGGGTGGGCGCATCCCCGTGAGCCTTGCCGCGCGCACCCGGCTGAAGGCGGACCCGGTCGTCACGGGCTTCGGCAAGGCGATCTCGGCGGGGACCCCGATGCCGAACGTGCCGGAGATGGGGGCGGTCTGGGGACCGTGGGGCAACGCGGTGGCCCAGAGCGTGCAGAAGCCGGGCCCCAACTACACCTCGATCCTCTCGGCGGCGCTCAAGGAGATCAAGGGCAACATCAAGTAACGGAGGAACAAGGGCGGCCGTGCGGAGGGGTGATCTCCGGCACGGCCGCCCCTCTGTAGGGGAGGGGCGAAGAACGAGTTCAACCAGGCCAGCTTGAACCTCGGCGGCGGAAGCTCAATCTTCCTGGTCTGATACCCCTTTACGTGCTCACCACATCCGCCCAGTCTCTTCTGCCTCACGCTCGCAGGGCGAGAGAAGTTCGTGGAAGGCCGATACCCCGAACAAGTCAGGGCTACGCTGGGGGATGCTACACGTCGAAGCGCCCGGAGAAGAGGTTGAACTTCGCGGTCAAATAGGAGATGCGAACTCCTTGCGTGAGGTGGTACGGGAAACGGTCAAGCTGTGGCGCAAGCACCACCTGAGCTACGACCAGACCAAGCACGTCGTCGAGGACGTGAGGCGAGCCCTGGGGCTCGCCGCTCCCAAGGAACGCAGGCGCACGGTGGACCGCCTCGACCGCGAGGAGGTCGAGCGGCTGACCGAGGCGGCCTACCGCCGGGCCAGCGGGTACGGGCTGATGGTCAAAACACTGTTCTACACGGGCGCCCGCGTGTCCGAATTCATCAACATCCGCGTGACGGACCTGCATCTGGCCCTGGACCCGCCTCAGGTCTACATCGCCCACGCGAAGGGCGGCAGCGACGGGTATGTGCCGATCCTGCCCGCCCTGGCCCAGGAACTGCGGACCCATCTCGCGGGGCGCCGGACGGGGTATCTGTTCGAGAGCAACCGGCATGATGGGTACACGGCGCGGGCCATCCAGCTCATCGTGAAGGACACAGCGCGCCGGGCCGGGATCGAAAAGATGGTGACACCCCATCGCCTGCGCGCCAGCGTGGCGACCATCCTGCTGGACGCGGGAATGCCGCTGGATCAGGTGCAGAAGTTCCTGCGCCACAAGCGCATCACGACCACCCAGATTTACGCTCAAACCAGCGCCCGGAACATGGGCGAGAGCTACGTCCGAGCGCTGAGCGGTCGTCAGTAGCCCGAAAAGAGCGGCTAGGCCTCTCTTTTCTCCTTAGCGTAGTAGGATTCGTCAATCTTGTCGTAGCCCCAACGACACGCCGGGGGGGGCGACTCCCCTCAGTTCCGGCGACCTGAGGACCAACCTCAGCGCGTCGGGCGACCCCGACTGGTTCAGCTTCACCCTGAGCGACTACGCCGAGGTCAACCTGAAGCTGCGCTACCTGGACAGCCTGGGGGCCGTGCTGAGCACCTTCCAGGGCACCAAGCCCCTCGCGCCCCCGCAGGGCAGCGCCACCTGGGGCGACAACGGCCGGACGGTGAACTGGACGCTGCTGCCCCCCGGCACCTACCGCACGCGCATTACGCCAGCGGGGGACCTGCACTCGCCGCCGCGCCGCAGGCCCAACCTGTACGACCTGGGCCTCACGGTCACGAACAAGGGGCTGGGACCCGACGCCTTCGAGGTGAACGACACGCTGAACACCGCCGCGCCCCTCGCCCCCGAGGCCTACACCACGCGGCCCGCCACCCTGCACGTCGCGGCCGACGTGGACCACTACCGCTTCACGGTCAGCGGGCAAAGCGCGGGGGACGCCCCCTTCGGGAAATTCTTCCGCTTCCGGGTCGCGTCCTCGGACGAGCCGGTCGCCGCTCAGCTCTTCCGGCAGGTGGGGTCCGGCTGGACCGAGGTGCCGCTGGATGGAACGGCCCAGGACGGCTTCGGCGTGCCCGGGGACGGCACCTACGCGGTGCGCGTGAAGGGCACCCGGCGCACCCGCTACTGGTTCAGTGCCGGGTACGCCGTCAAGAAGCCCCAGCAGCCCTCCCTCGAACTCATCCCCGAACTCGTCGCCCTCCTGCCCCAGAGGGACCCGGGCCCCTTCACCGTACTCGGCGACCTGCACTGGGGCGTGTTCGTCCGCGAGCACGAGCGGTACGCGGCGCTCGACGTGGTCGGCGGGGGCCTGCATGCCGCGCTCCTCGACCGCACCGGGAGGGTCGTGGCCGAGGGCCGGGCGCTCAGCGAGGCGCGGGAGGCGACCGAGCGGCTGCCCCTCACCACCCTCACGCCCGGAGAGCCCTACTTCCTGCGGCTGGAACGCCGGGACCTGCCGCCCGCGGACGTGGAGAACGCCCTGCGGCCCGCCCTGAGCTTCAGCCTGAACTGGCAGCCCTGACCCCGATCAGGAAGGAGTCGTCCCCATGCGCCCGAACCTGTACCGCCCCCTGCCCGCCCTGGTCCTCGCGTCGCTGAGCGCCGCCGCCCAGCCCAGCCCGGTCCACCCCTGCGCCCTGCTCACCGCCGCCGAGGCGAGCGCCGCGCTGGGCGAGAGCGTGACCCCGCCCTCCGAGTGGCACACCCGCTACCCCACCCCGGAGCTCGGGCAGTTCGGGGCCTCCGGGACGGAGAAGTACCTGATCTCCAGTTGCGCGTTCCAGGGCCGCAGCGGCCCCGGCCGCCTGGTCCTGATCGAGCTGCGCCAGCTTGAGGCGGGCACGAATTCCACCTGGCGGCCACAGACCCTGTGGGCCGACTGGAAGCGCAGCCGGAAGAAGGTCGCGGGGAGCGGCTTCCAGAATGTCAAGGGCGCGGGCACCGACGCCTTCCTGGTCCCCGGCGAGGCCTTCGCCTACTCCCCGAAGCGGGCCGGGATGCTCGTGCGGGTGCTGCTCACCCGGCCCGGCGGCGCGTCCCCGCAGGTCCTCTCCCGCCTGCTGCGCGCGGCCACGGCCCGCCTGCCGTAGATCGGCGGGGAGATTCACCACCCCGCCGGAACCCGGACAACAAACGGCAGACTCGCAACCATGGAGTCAGACCGGGGTGGTGAGCTGGGTTTTCACACTAATTGACATTAGTGTAATCCAGTGAGGAGGGGGCTTGGGGCGTGGCACCCCCGCCACTCCACCAGGGCGACGCTCCAACCGCAGTCGCTGCAAATGTCGGCTGGAATCGCGGCCCTCAGGACCCGTTGGACAGCAAGAAGCCCACGCTTCAATCCTCAAATGACGGCTGTAACGACGTAGGAGCCGCTGCGGGTCGTCTTGTCCTGGTTTCAATCCTCAGCCGCCTTAAATGACGGCTGTAACCATGTCACGGTGGCGGCGGTGGGTCTTCACCCACTTGTTTCAATCCTCAGCCGCCTTAAATGACGGCTGTAACCTCCAGCGCGTGCCGGGTGGGTTCCAGGCTGGAGAGGTTTCAATCCTCAGCCGCCTTAAATGACGGCTGTAACGCCATGAAGTGGACGTGGGCGAGGCGGGCGGTCAGGTTTCAATCCTCAGCCGCCTTAAATGACGGCTGTAACGCCTGGCGGTCCAGCTCGGCGCGGGAGTTCGCCAGGTTTCAATCCTCAGCCGCCTTAAATGACGGCTGTAACCCACGAGCGCCGAGGTGGACGCGGAGGTGAGGCGCCGGTTTCAATCCTCAGCCGCCTTAAATGACGGCTGTAACGTGTACCGGCGGGCGCTGGAGACCATCCGGGCGCTGTTTCAATCCTCAGCCGCCTTAAATGACGGCTGTAACGGCAGGGGAAGCCTCCGCACAGCACGTCAACTCCGGGTTTCAATCCTCAGCCGCCTTAAATGACGGCTGTAACCCCGGGTCTGGGTCGCCGCCGCGCGGGTCACCAGGTTTCAATCCTCAGCCGCCTTAAATGACGGCTGTAACGGTTCCGCTTTTCAAACGTTCCTAAACGCCGTTCTCTCGCCAAGTTGCGCCGACCCCATCACTGGCGTTGGTTTGCGGCCCAGGCCTTCGTCCCCCAGCGCATCCCAGCCGCACTCCGGCAAGCGCGCGAACCCCCCTCCTCCTGTGCATACCGTGGGGTTCGCGCGGGGCTCACAGGATCAGGGGGGCGCTGAGGTCCCGGTATTGATCGCGGCCGAAGGCGTCGACGAACTTCTCGCGGGGCTGGCGCAGGCGGTAGATGCGGACGCTGTCCTCGGTGGGGTCCATGACGTTCAGGAGCTGTTCGCGCAGGGCGAGCAGTTGCACCTCGGTCACGCTGACCTCGAAGACGCTGTTCTGCACGCGCTGGCCGTGGGCAACGCAGATCTTGGCGACCCGGCGCAGGCGCTTGCGCCCAGCACTGGTCTCGGTGCTCACGTCATAGGTGATCAGGAGGTCGATCATGGGACTTTAGCGGTGGAGGTACGGTGGGTAGTGGGGGCGGTCACCGCGCAGGTGTTGGGCGAGGAGGCGGGCCTGGACGTGCGGGATCAGGCCGATGGGCGTCTTGCGCCCCGTGATGGGGTGGTAGACTTCCTCCCCCTTGCGCTCCTGGAGATGCTTGAGGATGGTCCGGCGCCCGTCCTCGGTGAGGGTGACGGTGCGGCCCTCGTGCAGGATGAAGTCGCGCGGGGTGAGCTGCTGGCGGTTGATGAGGGTGACCACGGCCCGGTCGGCAACGACGGGGCGCAGCTCCTCCATCAGGTCAAGGGCGAGGCTCTGGCGACCGGGACGCAGGGCGTGGAGAAAGCCAATCTGCGGGTCGAGGCCGACCGCCTGGCAGGCACTGGCGCACTCGCCCGCCAGCAGGGTGTACACGTAGTTGAGAACGGCGTTGATGGGGTCGCGGGCGGGCCTGCGGGTGCGTTCGCCCAGCCAGAAGAAGTCCCGGTTCGCGCGCAGCATCAAGCTGAACACCTCGAAGTAGCTGCGGGCGGCGGTGCCCTCGATGCCGCGCACCTCGTCCACCGTCTCGGCGAGGGGGAGGACGGCGATCTGCGCGTTGATGTCCCGGGCGGCCTGGCGCAGGGCGGGGGCGTCCTCCCCGGCGGCCTCGCGGGCCGAGCGCAGCAGGGTCGTCTTCTGGTTCTGGAGCTTGCCCGCCGCGATGAACCGGGCCACGGCGAGGGTGCGGGCCGCGTCGCAGGTGCAGGCGTGCTGGGCCACGCGCAACAGGACGTTGCCGCTCACGGGCGTCTCGCTGCGGGCGGTGAACTGGCCCCACTCGGTCAGCCAGGTGACGGGCTTGTGACTACGGCCCAGTTTCTGAATCAGGTATGGGCTGAGGAGCACGTTCCCGAACACCACGATGCCGTCAAGGTGGTGCAGGGGGAGCCGGGTCTTGAACTCACCGTCCACGTCCACGCGCACGTTGTCGTTCTCCAGGCGCAGGTAACTGCCCTGCGTCTGCACATACAGGGTATTCAGCAGGTGCCTCATGGGATGGGCCTCGTCTCGAAGGGGTCGTACCCGGCGGGGAAGTCGCGCGGGGCGAAGGGCTCGCACTCGTCGTAGAGGCTGCAAAGCTGGCAGCGGTCATCGGCGGCGGGCTCGGGCAGCCTGCGTGAGCGCAGCAGTTCGCGGATCCCGTCGCGGGCGGCAAGGACGGCGGCGCGCAGTTCCGGCGTGAAGGTCACCTCGCGCCGTTTGCGGCTGGCAACGTGGTAGATGTAGCCGCCTGGGATGCTCCCGCTGAACATCTCCTCCAGGCAGAGGGCCTGGGCGCAGAGCTGGACCTCGTCCGCGAGCCTGGATTTGGCCCGCCCGGACTTGTACTCGACGGGGCGGGGGGAGCCGTCCGGCAGCAGCTCGACCACATCAGCTACGCCGAAGAGGCCGTGTTCACGGGACACCAGGGGCAGGGCGCGCAGGGTCCTCACGCCGTCGCGCTCCTCACTGCCCCCGCCGTGCGCCCGCTCGTGCTGACCCCGGCCACGCGCCGTCTGCTCGTTCTCGGTCCAGACCTGCTCGATGTGGATCAGCGCGTACTGGCGCGGGCAGAACACGAAATGCTGGAGGGCGGAGAGGGGAATAGGGTCGTCCATAACACCTCCCGAAACAGCAAAGAGGCCGAGCGGTGGGGCTCGGCCTGGCAGAAATTTAACCTTCGGTCAGAACCGTCAGGGTGACGCCCGAGAAGTCTGGAAGCGCGCCCTCCTGTGGACGCTCTACGGCGTACTCGTCAAAGCTGCGGGGTGCTTTCCCCTCCCCAAGAGCAGGCACGTTCACCAGCTTGAACAACTTGTGGGCTGGAGCCTTCCCCAGCGCATTGTCATGACTGAATACGTAGAGGCCGCGCACGGCCATCTCACCCCGGCTGGCGCTTCGGTCGAGGTTGAAGAGGTTGACCAGCGCCTCCCAGAACAGCCGCAGGTCGTCCTCGGTGACTCCCGTTCCACCTTCTTCGCGGGAGCGGCCGAGCAGCGGATTGAAGAAGCCGTGAGCACGGTAGAGACCGTAGGGCAACACGCTCTTACGCCCTATTTCCGTCGTACCTGTCTCCATGCGTTCCTCGGTGGTGCGGGCCTGACGGGTAATGGTGATATCCAGGGGCAGCACCCGGTCGATGCTTCGCGCGAAAGTGATCTGTACGGGACCACGCACCTGACCAGCGTTGACTTTGCCCGTGGACAATACGGCCCCAAAGAGGCGGATGTCGTAGTAGCTACCCATCATGGTATTGCGAACGTCCTTGTTCGCCACCTTGTTGTTGGTCTTGCCCTCGGACTCACCCTGAGCCTTCTCGATTAGGGTGTTGAGGGCCACACGACTTTGGATAAACATCGGCGTACCATGTGCAAGCTGTAAATAGTCCCGCACCTTTCGCTTTATGGCAACATCTGTCACAAAGCCCAGTTGGGTTTCGGGGTCAGTACGAGGAGCATTGGCGGCATCCGGGTCGCCGTTGGGATTGCCATTGGTGACATCAAACAGCAGGACAAACTCATGGCGAACGGCAGGATTGCTGATGTTGGCAATTTTCTGTTCAGTGTTCATTCTGCAACTCCTTCAGTGTTGGCCTCTGCCTGCTCATCGGCTTTCTTGTCGGCTTCGCTCCAGTTGGCGCGGATATCACCCCGCTGGTGCCAGTACCCCAGCCCGAAGTTGCCCTGCCCCTGCATATCGAGCGAGGCGGGATAGCCACCCTGAGCTACAATCTGCGCAATCAGCGTTTCCATCTGAATGTTCAGGTTCTTCCCTGCCCTGGGCAGGTGCGCCACCGTCGCCAACTTCACGAGGCGTGGGAAAATGCCTTGCGGCGCGGTAGACGCTGTGCCGAAGCTGCGCTGCGCCGTCGTAGTCTTCAGGCGCTTGCCTCCCTGGTGGTAGGTGTAGACCTGCTGCGCCTCCTCCAGCACGGCGAGCAAGCGTCCACAGAGGTAGGCGGGGTTGTCCTCCAGCTTCTCCAGACCCGTCATGAATTCGTCTCCTTTCGTTTCCAGTTGCCAGTGATAAAGGGCCAGCTTGAGCGCCGCCGCCAGAGCGTGCAGGTGGCGTTGCCGTTCCCATTCGGCCAGTTGCTTGTCCTGCTGACCCTTGACGGTCAGGGTTCGGAACCGCTGCACGGCGAGGGCCAGCAGCTCCTGCGGTGGCGGTGTGCCCTGGTAGGCTGTGCGGATGAGATCACGGGTGAGGTTGGCGTTCTTGGTATCCATCGCCTCCATCAGCGCATTGATGGAGTGAGGCTGACCGGCATGTCCCCAGGCGTTGTTAACCGTCGTTCCGTTGAGGTAGTCCCGGACGTGAGAGACAACCTGCCCGAGGTCCCGGTAAAGCCACTCGCGCAGGGCGGTGCGACCTACGTTCGGGCTGAAGACGGCTAGCGCAAACTTCGTCCCGTCGATGGTGGTCACGTGCGCCTGAGCTTGTCCCTGGACGTTCAACAGGCGCGACAGTTGCGAAAGGCGGGCTTCGGGCTTGGGCTGGTCGCTGCCCTTCTTCGCGCCCTTAGTTCGCTTGGCAGGCTTGGGCGCCTCTTCGCCCGTATCATCACCGAGTTCGTCCGGTTCCTGTGCCGCGGGTTTCAGGATGTCGCCGAGCGCCCCCTCGAAGTTGCCGAAGGAGCCTAGTGCGGAGACCCAATCAAAGGCAGAGGCAGTTTGCTTCGCGTCCTTAGGAACATCGATCCAGAAGAGGGCCACCTGATTTCGCAGGCTCTCCAGTTGCACCTTGCCCGCGCTCTTGTCCATCACGATGATACGGCGGTGTTCCTTGCTTCCCGACAGGGCGTTGAAGACCCGCGAGGCTGTATCCGCACACTCGTAGCAGAGGTTGTTGTGCCCGTCTGTCCCAGAGCGGCCCGACACGAACGCACTCTTGTTCAGCGAATGCAGCGGCCCCGGCTTGCTGATGAGCTTGACTCCGACTGGAATACGCCCGATCAGTGGTTTGACCAGACCGCAAACGGAACACTCACCCGTAACCACCTGTTTGTCCCCATCACGCACGGCGATGCGCTCCTGTGCCTCTGCCACCCAGAAGGCTTTGGCATCGGGGTGCTGAAAGAGGCGTTGGCCTTGCAATGATCCGTCAAGGAGTTCAAAGGTCACCCAGTCTTTGGCTGAAATCTCCTTGTAGCGCGCGTCCTGTTCTATCCAGCCCTCGGTGATTGCAGTTTGAACACGCCGAATGGCCTCACGCAGTTCCGGCCCGATTTGGGGAGCCTCCTGCATCCGCTCCAGCAGGGCTATGAAGCTGGCATGTTTCTCAGCAGCGCGGTCATCTGTTTTGCCTTTATCATCGCGGCTGATGCCCAGCACATAACTCGCCTCGTCCGCGAGCGGGTGCGGGTCTACACCACTTGTGCGCCCCGTGTAGGGCCGCGACCATCGCAACCCTTCCAGGTTAGCCTCGGAAAGACGAGCGCCGTCCGGGCCAAGTTCCACCACCCAGCGAATCGGCTGCGAGTAGTTGTAAAACCCCGTTGGCGGCAGCAGTTTGCTGAACTCCTCGTCCTTGGCGTGCTCCACAAGGGCGTCAAGCATGGCGGCCCTCCAGACGGTCCAGTTTCCCGTAGCCCAGCAGAGCAGGGGCGGGCGGGTCGTCCTGCGGGACCTCGATCCAACCGTTTTTTAGCTCGGCGTGGAAGTACACTGCCTCCATATAACCGTCCGTCAACGCCCACTTTTTGCCGTCATGCCGCTTGAATTGCAGTTCTTTACGCGCCTTGCTGGGAACGAAGGCGAGGTCGAGCAGCACCGTGCCGAAGTCCTGGTTGAGCGATGTATCCGGTTGTTCGTCCGGCGTGGCGGGTTCAAACTCAGCCCAGAACTCGCGCGTCCCCAGATAAGGTTGGTGGCGGCACTGTCCGCTTCGCGCCCGCCGATTGAAACACTCCGTGTGCTTTACCAGCAGGTTCACGCCGTTTGCCTGCGCCTCTGCGTGGGGCTGGACGTGAATGTCGGCATGGATCAGATACTCCACATCCTTGAGGATCAGGCTGGAACGCTGCTGCCGGTCGTCCTCAACGTAGATCGGCGTTTTTCCCTGCCGGTTGCCCAACTCGTTCCGCAGCACCGTGGTCGGCGTCCCCAGCTTCACCACCCCGATGCGCCGAATGCGGTACTTGAACTCCGGCTTCCAGTAGATGGCCTCCAGCACGCCACGCATGGCACTTGGCGTCGGGACGCCGTAAGAGACGCGCTCAACTTTAAACTCCGGCCTGGAGAACAGGGCATAGTCGCCCCGCACCCGCAGGCACACCGACGGGTCTTTCATACCGACCTCCGAGAACAGCTTACTTCAGAATTCTACTTCATGTGAGTTCTTGCCCGAGTCATGTGCCATAAAGTGGGAAAAGGAGGTGGAATCACGCTCAGGCTGCTATCAGTCATTACCTTCGTGTGCCTCGGCTGCGTTGTCGCCCTTACGGGCTGGCATCTGTGGACCGGGCGGGAACCCAGCGCCGCCCTGCTGGCCCTTCTGGGGTCACTTATCGGGGCTATCATTGGTAAAGCCGTCATCGGGAGGAGCACCGAAGTTTCTCGTGGCAGCGAGGCAACCCCTTCTGGGGTTGAGGATCGAAACATGTGAGTTCTGGCCCCAGCCAGGACCGAGGGGAAGGGACCACCGTGATCTCTTCCCCTCATACAATGTTTTCCCCGTACTTGTACTGGATTAGGTCGGCAGGGTCCCGATCAATCGGCAGCCCCACGAGATCGTCATACTTGTCCTTCCTTTCCCAGAGATAGACGTTCTCCTCCAGCTCGCGCAGCATTCCTTGGCCGCGAAGTTTCTTCGCCTCGTGGCTATAGATGTTGACGATGTAAGGCTGGAGCGCTCGCCAACCCCTGCGCGTGGGGAACTCCTGCCATTTCCGCAGGTGCCCCGCGTAGTCGCCGTAAGGCACAATGACGCTCACGGTGTCGTTGTCGATCAGGCGGTAAGTGTCGGCCACCTGTCTGAACTCCAACTGACCCCGGAGTGACTGAACCCCTTTCTCATCGGGTTCTACGTCCCGGTACAGCAACTCGAAGTAGTCGCGGAGGATGTCCGTGCCGTTCAGTTCCTCCGCGATGTCACGAGTTTCTACGAGGCGGCGGGCCTTTTCGATGCCCTTCTGATACGGCCCTTTCGGAGCCTTGCCACTTTCAGTCTGGAAGATGATGACCTGCCCCGTGTCTTTGCCGTTGCGGTTGCAGCGGCCCGCCGCCTGAATGATGCGGTCGAGTGGGGCGAGGGCGCGATACACGACGGGGAAATCGAGATCAACCCCCGCTTCCACGACCTGCGTGCTAATGAGTCGGATGTCCTGCCCTTTGTCCAAACGCTCCTCCACTTCCGCAAGAACCTTGCGACGGTGGGCACCACACATCAATGTGCTGAGGTGACGGATGTTGGAAACCTCCGCCTCCTGCATGGCGCGGATGAGGGCCAGCGCGTCTCTGCGGGTGTTCAGGATGGTCAGAACCTGCGGCCTCTCCTTCAACTCGGCGGCTAGGTCGGGCCACAACACCGCCTCGGGGTAGTTGGGGTGCTTGTCATAGTCCACCCGTTTGAGCTGCTGGAAGTGCTCAGCGTACTGGGGAACGATTTGGGTCTGCTCAATCCCCTTGAACGAGTCCGTGTAAGCGTCCATCTCGAAAGCGGGTTGGGTTGCCGTGCAGAGCACCACGCTGACGCCGTAGTCGTCCACCAGGGTCCGAAGGACATCGAGGGTCGGCGCCCGCAGGTCGGGGGGCAATGTCTGCACCTCGTCCAGCACGATGACGCTCCGGGCCAAGCGGTGGAGCTTGCGAATCTTGCTGGTCTTCCGTGCCAGCAGCGACTCGAAGAGTTGAACGAAGGTCGTGCAGATTAACGGAACGTCCCAGTTCTCAGTGGCAAGTTGCAGTCTTAGAGTGGCCAGGTCCTGCCGCTCCTGTTTATTGTCCGGCGGCTGGATTGCGCTGTGGTGCTCCAGAACGGCATCCGCTCCTAGCACGTCCCGGTAAACCTTGGCGTTCTGATCGATGATGCTGGTGTAGGGAATCGCCACGACGACCCGCCGCAGGCCGTTCTCTGTAGCGTGCTTGAGTGCGAAGGCGAGGCCGCTGAGCGTCTTCCCGCCACCCGTCGGCACGGTGAGGCGGTAGAGGCCCGGTTTCCCGCTCGCCGTCTTCAGGCACTCCTCGTAAACCTCGTCGCGCACCTGCCGGACGTGGGGCGCCGGCACCTTGCCTTCCCGCATCTGCTTTTCAAGAAGACGTTCGCGGCCTCCCCCGAAGCGGCTCCAGAGTTGCTCTACCGTCAGCGGCTGTTCTCTTGCCTCGGGACGCTCCTGACCGAAATGCCGCTCCGTGTCCAGAAAATCGGCATCCACGAGGGCGGAAGTGACCATCCGGGTGAAGAACTCCTGGCGGAAGGCGTCGGAGGGGACCTGTTCGGGGGGGGACGGCACCTGGAGCCCAAAGGTTGGGATGGCTTCGGCGATGGTTTTCAGCCATCTCCCACGCTCGGACTCACTGAGAATCTTCTGCTCTCCCTCGCTGTCATCTTCAAGGCCAGCGTGGTGCCCCAGCACAGGCAGGATGAATGTGGACCGCTGAGGATGCTGGGAAAGCAGGTTTTGGAGATGAGCCGCGCCCCAAATGGCATGGGGTGGACCCTTACGCCCCAATTCTTTGCCCTCTTCCTCCGCTTGCTTTGCGTCCCGCAGGTACTGCTGAAAGTCAGGATTGTACTTCCCGAGGTCGTGCCACAGCCCCAGCATGTAGGCGAGATTCCCAGCCCCAAACGCCTCCGCGTACCCCTTGGCACGCGCCGCCGTATCCAGTAGATGCCGCCTCAAATCGTGAGGTTTGCCGTTACTGCCCTTGCTTGGGGTATGCGCCCAGAACTCCTCAGTCCACTCCACTGCGTTCCTCCACTTTTTCCTTCAGCGTCTGCCACCGGGGATTCTCCCGGCTGGGGCTGTGCCCCATGAACACCGGGCTCAAGCGGCGCCCCCCGTCGGGAACCCCATCGGCTCGGCCTCGGCGTTCTCGGCGGCCAGGCGCAGTTCGCGTTGCCAGTAGGCGCGCAGTTCGGGCGGGCCGAGGACCTGCACGCGCGGCCCCCAACTGAGAATCCAGGCGAGGACCTCGCGCGGGAGGCCGCTGGCGTCCACGGGCGCCTCCAGCGAGGTGTCGATGGTGCCGTCGGGGTTGAGGAACGGCTCGCTGAGGTGCGCGTAGCCGCCCTCCAGGATGCGGTAGGCCGCGTCGTGGCGAAAGCGCAGGTGGACGGTCATCGTGGGGTTGCCCTGCGAGCCCACCACCCCCCAGGCGCCGTGCAGGAACTCGGTGGGGTCGAAGGACTCGGGAATGGTGTACTGCTGCTCGTGCAGCACCTGCAGCGCCCTCATGCGCGAAAGTTTGAAGGTGCGGACGGCGTGGTGGTACGTCGTCTCGCGCCCGATGAGGTACAGGTCGAGATTGGCGGGGTGCGCCTCGATGAGGTAGATCTCGATGATGTTCGTGCGGCGCTGGCCGCTGCCGCCGGGCTTGACGTACTCGAAGCGCAGGGGGTGGCCGCCCGTCCAGGCGGCGCAGGCGTGTTCCAGGTTGATGTCCTCGCGCGAGCGCCGCTTGCCGAGGTCCCCCATGCCCCGGCCCACCACCCCCTGCACCCGCTCGGGCAGCCAGGACGTGAGCTGGTGCAGCGCCGCCTGGTGGTGCAGGCGGTGGCCCGGCGCGCGGTGGTACATCAGCCGGGCCGCCGAATGCAGGGCGAGGAGGGTGACGGGGTGCAGGGTCGTGCGGTGCGTCCGCAGGGTGTAACGCGGCGGGCGGCCGGGGAGGCGCTGGAAGTCGTCGGGCTCCAGGCGTTCGAGGTCGAGCAGGTCGCGCTGGAGGGCCCGCTCGATGCCCGCCCAGCCCTCGCCGCCCACGCTCGCCGCGGGAAAGAGCTTGCTCGCCAGGTCGCGGACGGTCAGGTGCCCCTCGCGCAGCAGCCGCGCGATGCGGAAGAGTCGTTCGGCCTTGCCGAGGTCTGCCGGTGCCATGCCCCCAGGGTGCAATCCGGGTGTCGCGGGGTTGTCGCGGGTTTTTCCTCGCGCGTCACTCAGCCCGTTTCCATGAGTGGGGCCTTGTCAACCCGCCAGTCGTTCACCCAGCGGTCGGTTCGGCCCTCGCAGAAGAGGTCGGCGCGCTCGGGGGGCGGGAGGTGGAGGCGCCACTCGACCTCAGCCGAGAGGCCGATCATGCCCCCCTCCGTGACCACGGATTCAGGCCAGCCCAGCACCTCGCGCAGGGCGCCGACCGCGCGGCTGAGTTCCTTGCGGCGCGCGTTCTCGTCGCGGCCGGGGAGGTCGAGGGCGTCCTGCACGCGCTCGCGGCTCAGGCGCCCCCCCTCCGAGACGAGGAGGACGAGCAGAGTAGCCTCGGGCCGGTTGGGACGGAGGGGCAGGGTCTCGCCGTGCAGGGTCACGGTGACGGGGCCCTCCGCGTTCACCCGGGCGACCGGGGGCGGCGGCGCGAGGGGCAGCACGTCCACCAGGGCGAAGAGGGCCGGGAAGAGGCGGGCCATCTCCCCTACCCAGACGGGGCGCATGTCCAGGGCGAGCAGGGCGGCGCGGGCGGCTTCGAGGTCACCCTGACGGCGCGACAGCTCCGCGCGCACGACCTCGGCGAGGCGGCGGTCGTCCCGGGTCAGGTTCCCCGCGCGGCCCAGGGCCTCCCGCGCCCCGGCCTCGTCGCCGAGCAGGAGGCGGACGGCGGCCACGTGCGCGAAGACCGGGTGACTTCCGGCGTCCGGGTCGAGCATCCCCGCCTGGCCCGCCGCGTCGTACAGGACAGCGAGCGCCTCGTCGGGCCTGCCCCAGAGGGTGAGGGTGTGGGCCTCGCCGAGCAGGGCGGTCACCCGGTCGTCCACCGTGAGGGCGAGGCGGGCCGCCTCCCGGAAGGCCCAACGGGCGCGGGGATACTCGCCGTAGGCGCGGTAGACGCCGCCCAGGCCCTGCTGAACGGCCATGCGGTGCTGCCCAGCGCCGTCCCTGCCCGCCACCTTTCGCGCCTGCCCCAGCGCGCGTTCGGCCCCGCGCAGGTCGCCCAGGCGCAGGCAGGTGATCCCCAGGTTGGAGCCCGCGAAGGCCTGGCCCCAGGCGTCCCCGGCGAACTCCACGGTGGCCTGCGCGAACTCGGGGCGGGCGGCCACGTCCTCCTCGCGCCAGCTCAGGGCCACCGCGTAGTCCAGCCGCACGAGGGCGCGGTCACGGCCCCGGGCTCTTCGCAGCGCGTCCGCGTACGCCTCCCGCCAGCCCGGCGAGCCCAGGCGAGTCAGGGCTTGGGCGCGGAAGCGGGCGGCAACGGCGGGGTCCGGCCCCTCCAGCCCTGCCCGCGCGAGCGTGATCGCCTCCGCGAGGCGGCCCTCGGCACAGGCGAGGAAGGCGGCGAAGGCTTCGAGGCCAGGAGTGCCCGCCGCCAGCAGGTCCCGCATCAGGGGCACGTCGCCCGCCCGGTAGGCGGCCCACGCAAGTGCCCGCCGCCAGCCGGGCTCTGGCCACGCCTCGCGCGGCACCTCGCGGGCCACGCGGCCGAGCAGGGCGCCGTCCTCCCGCGAACGGACCCCCTGGGCTCCCGTCAGGAGGTTCAGTCGCGCGGGCTCCCAGGCCCCCACGGCGAGCAGGTGGCGGAGGTGGGCCGCCAGTTCGGGCGCCTTCACTGGAAAACGCCTCCGCGGGTGCCGTTCGCCTCTTCCCCTCCAGCCTTCACCTCCCCATTGTAGAAGTTGGCGAAGAGCCGCGCACCCTTCGCCAACCCGGATGAAGTTCCCCGCTATCCGCCGATGGGCCAGATTACGGTGTCGAGGGGCGCGTTTCCTGCCCCTCCCCCCTTCACCGGCAGCGCGGACGCTCCACCCAGCACCAGCAGCAGGCTCAACAGCACTTTTCGCATGCAATCCCCCAGACCCAGAAGCGGAAAACCCGTTCTGGAACGACGTGAACACGACCTTCGCGTTCTGGGGCAGAGCATGGGGAGCCAGCCCGACACTGGCTGTCGGGAAGAAAAAGGGGCGCGAACCCCCCGCCCCAAGGAAGTCAGGGGAGGTTCGCGCGGTGGGAAAAAGGCGGTGGGAACGTGTGGGGACCGCCGGGACACCCGCCTGAAGTCGTCAAAAAGAGGGGCCCTATGGGCGTTCGCGCAGAGCTATTTGAAACTTGCGGCTGCAACGGAAAAAAGGCACACTACTGTTGCAGCCTGCCTTCGGGTGGGCTGAGGATTGAAACCTGGGTCTGGTTCTGGATGATCCGCTCGCTC
>NZ_BFAG01000026.1:0-15000 GCF_002897375.1 Deinococcus aerius
CCCACCGGGTCGCTAAGCTCACCGTGGTGCCGCGCGGCCGGGCGGCGGGCTTCATGATGCCCGACGCCGACGACCGCCTGCATGTCACCCGCCCGGCGCTGGAGGACATGATCGCCGTGGCACTCGCGGGCCGCGCCGCCGAGGAGGTCGTGTACGGCGAGGTGACGACCGGTGCCCAGAACGACTTCCAGCAGGCGACGAACCTGGCGCGGCGCATGGTCACCGAGTGGGGCATGTCGCCGCGCATCGGCAAGGTCGCGCTCGCCACCGACGAGGGGAACTTTCTGGGCGGCGGCCCCCAGCCCCTCCCCATGAGTGAGGCGACCGCCTTCGCCGTGGACGAGGAGGTTCGCGCCCTCATTGACGCCGCCTACGCCCGGGCGCTCGATCTGGTGAGGGAGTACCTCCCCGCCGTCCACGAGATCGTGCGGGTGCTGATGCGCCGCGAGACCCTCAGCGGCGAGGAGTTCGCCACCCTGCTCGCGGGGGGAACGCTGGACGGGCCGTCTCCAGCGGGGAGTGGGGGACTGGCGCCACTGCCCGCTTGAAGTCAGTGGGTGGTGGCCTGTTCCACGGACCACTCACCACTTCCCACTTACGGCTGCAATTCCTCCTCCGGGTCGCGGGTGGTGCCGGGCCTGACGGGTGCCCGGGTGCGGTCCTGCTCCCGGCGCGGGTCGCGGCCCTCCAGCTCCTCGCGGGTGAGCTTGATCTCGATGGGGGCGCCGCCCAGCGTGATCGTGCGCTGGGGAAAGGGAATCTCGATCCCGGCCTGATCCATGGCGATCTTGATGCGGCGGTTGAACTCGCGCCCCACGGCGTACTGGCTCTTGGGCTGCACCTTGAAGAGGGCGCGCAGGGTCACGCCGTCCGGGGCGAGCTGCGTCACGCCCTGCATCTCGGGCTCCTCCAGGAAGTAGTGCGACCACTCGGGGTCGGCGTACAGCTCCTTGCTCACCGCCTCCAGCACCCGCAGCGCCTCGTTGACGTTGGCGGCGTAGGTCACAGCGACCTCGGCGACCACCCGCGACCAGTCCTTGCTGCTCACGCTGACGGTTTGAATCTGCCCGTTGGGGATGATGTGCAGGGTGCCGTCCAGTGCCCGCAGCGCCGTCACCCGCAGGTTCAGGCGCTCGACGCCGCCGCTCAGGCCCCCGTTGTTGATGGTGATTACGTCACCGATCCCGTACTGATCCTCCAGCAGGATGAAGAAGCCGGTGAACACGTCCTTGATCAGGCTCTGGGCGCCGAAACCCACTGCCAGGCCGAAGACCGACACGCCCGCGAGGAGGCTGGAGGCGTCCACCCCCAGTGCCTGAAGGCCCGCGATCAGGCTGATGATCACCACGACGGCCTTGAGGGTGCTCTCGACCACGCCCTTGAGGGTCTGCACCCGCACGCTGCGGCGGTTGAACTCCTCCTCGGCGACGATCCGGCCACTCAGCGCCCCGATCAGGTTCCAGGCGATGAGCGCGAGGGCCAGGATGACCAGGACCTGCCCCGCACTGTTGCGAAAGCCCTGCACGATGTCTTGGCCCAGGTCGAACAGCACGGGCACGCCCGGCAGATACACGACGTGGGTGGCGACCGCCAGCCAGGAGACGGCGACCGTCAGCAGCCACAGCCACTTCAGGCCGGTCAGCAGGGGGCGGCGCACGTAGGGTTCCAGCATGCGCAACACCACCCGCCCGAAGCGGTACAGGGCGTAGGCGACGAGCAGCGTGAGCCCCAGGCCCAACCAGACCTGGGGTTTTTGCAGTTGAAAGGTCAGTCCGTCCAGCATTCCCCCAGCCTCTCATGAGAAGGTGAGGAAGGCGAGAACGTCTGGGGTTTACCCGGCCTGCGGCGCCAGGGCTCCTTCCAGCCGCTCGATCAACTTGGCCTCATGGGCACGCGAGGCCCGCAGCAGGGCGTTCTTGACCGCCCGGGCGTCGGCGCTCCCGTGGCCGATAAAGGCCAGGCCGCGCACGCCGAGCAGGATGCTCGCCCCGTAGGTGCTGGGGTCCATCCGCTCGGCGAGCCCGCGCAGGGCGCCACGGACGAGGAGGCCGCCCACCTTGGTCCTCAGGTTGCCCCCCAGCGCGTCGCGCACCCAGCCGAACAGCACCTTGGCCTCGCCCTCCGCGAGCTTGAGGACCACGTTGCCGGTAAAACCGTCCGTCACGACGATGTCGGTGGTGCCCTGGAAGATGTCGCGGCCCTCGACGTTGCCGCGAAAGTGGATGCCCTTTCCGTTCAGCTCCCGCAGCAGGGCGTGCGCCTCCAGCACGAGCTGGCTCCCCTTGTGGTCCTCCTCGCCGATGGAGAGCAGGCCGACCGTCGGGTCCGTCTTGTCCTCCACGACCCGCAGGTAGACCGTGGCGAGCCGGGCCCACTGGGCGAGGTACCCCGGCTTCACGTCCGCGTTCGCGCCCACGTCGAGCAGGGTGACAAAGCCCTTCTTGCTGGGCAGGTGCGTGAGGATCGCGGGCCGGTCCACCCCCCTCAGCCGCCCGAGGGTCAGGAGTGCCGAGGCCATCGTGGCGCCGCTGTGCCCCATGCTGACGGCGGCGGCGGCCTTGCCCTCCTTCACCAGGCGGGTGCAGACGTTGATGCTGGCCCCGGTGCGGCTGCGGACATCGCTGGCGTGCTCGTCCATCCCGATCACATCGGGGGCGTCCACCACCCGCAGGGGCAGGCTGGCGCTCCCGGCGTGCTTGCCGAGTTCGGCGTGCAGGGCCACCCGCGGCCCCACGAGCAGCACGGGCACCCCGGCGCGGGCGGCCTGCACGGCACCCTCCACGTTGGGGGCCGCCCCGTGGTCCCCGCCGACCGCGTCGAGGGCGATGGGCAGCGTCGTGTCGGGCGTCGCCGGGGCGGCTGCCTCAGCGCTCATCGCCGTCCGTGAGGGGGGCGGTCACGTAGAAGGGTCGGCTGCCCTCGCCGCGCTGCTCGCTGGGCAGGCGGTAGCCGGGCCGCTCGACCTGCTCGCGGATGGCGCCCAGGTCCACGTACTCGTCGGCGGCGTTCCGCAACTCGTAACTCGTCATCTCGGGGATACTCGCCACGATCACCCGCTTGCCCCGCGCCCGCAGCACCTCGACCGGGCGCTCGAAGTCGCCGTCGCCCGTGAGCAGCACGGCGGTGTCGTAGCGGTCCTCGGTCGTCAGGAGGTCGGTCACGATCTCGATGTCGAGGCTGGCGCGGCGGTGGGTGTCGCCGTGTTCGTCGGTGCTCTCGCGCAGGGGCCGGGTGCGGACCGTGTACCCCATGTACGTCAGCGCGTCGATAAAGCGCTTCTGCTTGTCGTCCATGGGCATGGGCACGGCGGTGTAGTAAAAGGCGTTGTGCAGGGTGCCGCCCCCCCGGAAGTGCTCCAGGATCTTGCGGTGGTCGAAATTCCAGCCCAGCCGCTTGGCCGCCGCGTACACGTTGGCCCCGTCAATAAAGAGTGCGATTCGTTCCATCATCTGTCCTGACCTTTCATACGCCGGGCTTCCTTTGCTGACCGGCGGACACCTCCAGAATACGGGGGCCGGGCAGGGCCCTCAATCCTCTCCCCCTTCATCGCCGGTCAGAAGTCGGGGCCACCGGGCGGAGTCGTGGAGCGCGGCCCAGACCTCGGCGCGCAGCCGGTCGAGGTCCACGCCGCCGTACTCACCCGGCAGGCGGTCGAGGTACGCCTCCGCCTTGTGGTAGTTGCGGTGGGTCAGGCTGCCGTGGTGCCAGCGTTTGTGCAGCGCGGCGGCGAGCAGGATCAGCGCCTGGATGAAGTGCCGCTCGTCGCCGCTCGCCGCCCGCCACGGTTCCTCCCAGGCCTCGTGCGCCTCCCACCACTCGCCCGCCTCGAAGAGCCTGGCGCCCTCCCGCAGCTCCGCCCGCAACCCACCCGCCATACCCGCAGGCTACCCCCAGGAGCGATGAAAGGCGCGTTAGCCTCTGTCCATCTCGTCCCTATCCTCCCCCACGTGCGGGCGGTAGACTGCATTCATGAAGCCTATAGAACTCACCGACAGCAACTTCCAGAGCGAGACCGCTCAGGGCCTCACGCTGGTCGACTTCTGGGCCCCCTGGTGTGGGCCGTGCCGCATCATCGCCCCCGTGATCGAGGAACTCGCCGGGCAGTACGAGGGCCGCGTCAAGGTCGCCAAGCTCAATGTGGACGACAACCCAACGGTCTCCGGCCAGTTCCGCGTCATGAGCATCCCCACCATGATCCTCTTCAAGGACGGCCAGCCCGTCGAGGGCATGGTCGGCGCCCAGCCCAAGCGGGCCTTCGAGGCGCTGCTCGACAAGTACGCGCCCACCCCTGCCGCCGCCAACTGAACCTCCCGCACCGAAAGGGCCGCCTCTCCCCGGGGCGGCTCTTCTCCTGTTAAAAGCGCGTGATCTCTGGCGGGGTCCAGGCGTGCAACACCTCCGAGAGCAGCACCTCGCCCTCGGGCCACTCGCCGTGCCCACTCGCCACATTGATATGCCCGGCCTCGCCCGCCGTGATGAACTCTGCCCCCCAGGCCTCCGCGAAGGTCTGCGCCCGCTCGAAGCTCACGTAGGGATCGTTCCCGCTGACGACGACCAGGGCCGGAAAGGGCAGCGGGTCGAGCGGCACGGGGGCGAGCCGGAGGACGGCGGGGGCCAGGTTTGCCATGTCGGACTGCTCGGCATCGGTCGGGCTGACGAGCAGGGCACCCTTCACCCGCTCGTTCCCGCCGTACAGCCGAGCCCAGTGGACGATGGTGAGCACCCCACATGAGTGCCCGACGAGGACGAGGTCGCTGGGCGTCGCCTCGATGACCTGCTGAAGGCGGGCCGCCCAAGCCCCCGGTGTTGGCGTCTCCGGGTCGTCCTGCCGCACGCGAGCCGCACCAAACTGCTGGGTCCAGCGCGTCTGCCAGTGGTCCGGGCCGCTGTCGCCGAGGCCGGGGACGATCACGAGGGTGGGGGTCATGGGTTCAGGATAAGCCTGTTGCCGGACGTTTCGGGGGCCACTCGCCGCGATCATTGGGGAGATGCACAACGCAGAGTTTCACCATCCCCGACTGGTCCAGGTGTACGACGCGCAGTGTCGCTGGGGCGCCGATGATGACTTCTTTCTCTCGCTGGCAGAGGGGATATCACACGCCCGCATCCTTGACCTGGGCTGCGGCACGGGTCGGCTGACAGTGGCTCTTGCCTCAGCCGGACACGCGGTCACGGGCCTAGACCCTGCGCACGCCTCCCTGCAAGCCGCGCAGCGTAAGCCTGGCGCGGAGAAAGTGACATGGATCGCAGGCAAAGCCGCCGACGCCCCCACAGCCGCTTTCGATCTCGCCCTGATGACCAGCCATGTCGCTCAATTCCTGATGGGTGACGGCGAATGGGCCGACGCTCTCGCCAATCTTCACCGTGCCCTGGCCCCCGGTGGCCGCCTCGTCTTTGATACCCGCGATCCACAAAACCGCGTGTGGGAAGTCTGGGCTGCGGACCCCAGCAAGGACCACTACCGCCTGCCGGATGAGTCAGGCGTGGAAGTCTGGACCGAGGTTACCAAGGTGGAGGAAGGTGAACCAAGCGGGCCTCTCGTCACTTTCGTTCATCACTACACCTTCACGGACTCCCCAGAGGAACTCCTTTCACGCTCCACCCTCTGCTTCCGACCTGAAAAAACGCTGCGCTCGTCGCTGGAAGCTGCCGGGTTTGAAATCGAACACATCTTCGGCGGATGGCACCGTGAACCCGCCGGGCAGGGGGACGGCGAGTTGATTGTGGTGGCGCGGGCCAAATAGAAAAACCCCGCCGAAGCGGGGCCTGGGGCACGTCTGGAATCAGACGAGTTCGATCAGCGCCATGGTGACGCCGTCGCCGCGGCGGGTGCCGATGCGCAGGATGCGGGTGTAGCCGCCCTGGCGCTCGGCGTAACGGGGGGCGACCTCGTCCATCACCTTGCGGACCACGTCGTTGTCGTGGATGTCGCGGGCGACGAGGCGGCGGGCGTGCAGATCGCCGCCCTTGGCGGTGGTGATCAGCTTCTCAACGTAGGGGCGCAGCTCCTTGGCCTTCGTGAGGGTCGTCTGGATGCGGCCCTCGCGCAGCAGCGCGGTCGCCTGGGCGCGGGCCAGGGCGACGCGGGCGCTGCTGTTGCGGTTGAGCTTGCGACCGGCTTTGCCGTGACGCATGGGGGTCTCCTTGGGGGGCGCAGGCGCGGGCGAGGCTCACCCGCGCGCTGGGGTTAGTCTCTCAGGGCCAGGCCGAACTGGGCGAGCTGCTGCTTGATCTCGTCCAGGCTTCTCTCGCCGATGCCGGGGACCTTTTTCAGGTCGCGGTCGGACAGGGCGCACAGGGCGTCCACACTGTCGATGCCTTCCTCCTTGAGGGAGTGCAGCACGCGGGTGGTCAGGCCCAGGCCCTCCAGCGTCACGCGCGGCGTGTCGAGGTCGGCGGGGTACGGCTGGGGGTTGATGCTGAGTTCGGGCTGGCGCGGTAGGTCGTACCCGCTGGCGATGGACGCGGCGGGCGTGTACACCGGCTGCTGCACCTCGGGGGCGAGGGTGGGCAGCGTCTCCACGTTCCCGAACACGGTCAGCTCGTCGCGCAGAATCTCGACGGCCTTGTCGAGCGTCTCCTGTGGGCCGATGCTGCCGTCGGTCCAGACGCGCAGGATCAGGCGGTCCAGATCGGTCTGCTGACCCACGCGGGTGTTCTCCACGTGGTAGGCGACCCGCCGGACCGGCGAGAACACGGCGTCCACCGGGATCGAGTTGATGCGGTCCTTGGTGGCGTGCTTGTCGGCGGGGACGTACCCCTCGCCCTCCTCGACGCGCACCTCCATCACCAGCTTGCCGTCCTCGGCGAGCGTGGCGATGACGAGGTCGGGGTTGACGATCTCGGCGTCCGAGGGCACCTCGAAGGCGCTCGCCCGCACCACACCCTCCCCCTGAGCGCGCAGGGTCAGGGTCTTGGGGCCGGGGGCGTGGAACTTCACGACGAGTTCCTTGAGGTTCAGGATCAGCCGGATAACGTCTTCCTTGACGCCGGGGATGGTGGAGAACTCGTGGAGGACGTCCTCGATGTACACGCTCGTCACGGCCGTGCCCGGAATCGAGGACATCAGGATGCGCCGGATAGGATTCCCGATGGTGACGCCGTAGCCACGCGTGAGCGGTTCGAGCACAAACTCGCCGTAATCACCGTCGACGCGGGCCTTGAGTTGAGGGCGCTTTTGGTCCACTGGGGCCTCCGTTAACGCGAGTAGTACTCGATGATGAAGTTCTCGTTGATCGGCAGCGCCAGATCCTCGCGCGCGGGCAGGCGCACGAACGTGCCGCTAAAGGTGTCGGGGTTCAGCTCGATCCAGGGGCTCACGCGGCGGCGCTTCTGCGCCTCCATGTTCTCCTGGATAAAGCCCATCTGGCGGCTCTTCTCGGCGACCGTGATCTCGTCGCCGATCTTCACGCGGTACGAGGGGATGTCCACCTTCTTGCCGTTCACCAGCACGTGCCCGTGGCCGACGAATTGCCGGGCCTGGCGGCGGGTGCTGGCAAAGCCCATGCGGAAGACGACGTTGTCCAGGCGGCGCTCCAGCAGTTGCAGGAACACCGTGCCGGTCACGCCGGGCACGTTCGCCGCCTCCTCGAAGAGGTTGCGGAACTGCTTCTCGTTCATGCCGTACAGGCGGGCGAGCTTCTGCTTTTCCCGCAGGCGCACGCTGTAGTCGCTGGGGCGGCCGCGGCCCCGGCGCTGGCCGTGCTGGCCGGGCGCGTAGGGGCGCTTGTCGAGATACTTCTGGACTTTCTCAGTCTCCGCCAGGTTGATGCCCTCGCGGCGGCTGAGCTTGGTGATGGAACCACGGAAACGACCCATGTGTTAACTCTCCTTGCGGTGCGCGCCGACTGGGGCACGGCACCGGGTCTGCGGCCCTCTGGTGCCCGCCTCCTCGCCGGTGGTGCGGCTCTCTCACGGGGAGGTGGGGCGGAAGCGGGACAGGTGGGCGCGCGCAGTGCGCTTTAGGCGCGGAACTTCTTCTTGGGGCGGCAGCCGTTGTGGGGCACGGGGCTGTCGTCCATGATGGACTTCACTTCGATGCCGCTGGCCTGGATCGCGCGGATCGCCTGCTCGCGGCCCGAGCCGGTGCCGCGCACGATCACGTCCACGACGTTCATGCCGAAGGTCTGCTGGGCCTTTTTCACCGCGTCGGCGGCGGCGAGCTGGGCAGCGTAGGGGGTGCCCTTCTTGCTGCCCTTGTAGCCGATGGTGCCGCCGCTCGACCACGCGACGGAGTTGCCGTCGAGGTCGGTGATCGTCACGATGGTGTTGTTGTAGCTCGCGTGGACGTACGCGCGGCCCGCGCTGATGTTGCGCCGGGCGCGGCGGGGGGCCTTGCCTTTGGTGGGTTTCGCCATGGCTTACTTCCTCGTCGCTTTCTTCTTGCCAGCGACGGTCTTGCGCGGCCCCTTGCGGGTGCGGGCGTTCGTCTTCGTGCGCTGGCCGCGCACCGGCAGGCCGCGGCGGTGGCGCAGGCCACGGTACGCGCCGATGTCCATCAGGCGCTTGATGTTCTGGCCGACTTCCGAGCGCAGGTCACCCTCGACGCGGTAGGTCCGCTCGATGGCCTCGCGCAGGGCCGACTGCTCGGCCTCGCTGAGGTTACGGACGCGGGTATCGGGGTTCACCCCCGTGCGCGCCAGCACCTCCTTGGAACGGGTCAGGCCAATCCCGTAGATGTAGGTCAGGGCGATCTCGACGCGCTTCTCGCGCGGAAGGTCAACACCGGCAATACGCGCCATGTTTAGCCCTGCCTCTGCTTGTGCTTGACGTTGGTGCAGATGATGAACACGCGCCCGTGGCGGCGAATCACCTTGCAGTTGTCGCACATCCTCTTGACACTGCTGCGAACTTTCATGCTTCCTCCTCGCGCCGCCTCACGTCATGACCCATCATGGTCACGCGCCCGGCAGCGCTCGACCCCCCACGGGTGGGGAATCTGTTGGGTACCTGCGCCCGGTGATTTACTTGCGGTAGACGATGCGCCCGCGCGAAGTATCGTACGGGCTGATTTCCAGAACCACACGGTCGCCGGGCAGGATGCGGATGTAGTGAATCCTCATCTTGCCGCTGATGTACGCCAGAATGTCGTGCCCGGTGTCGAGCTTCACCCGGAACGTGGTGTTCGGCAGCGCCTCTTCGACCACGCCCTCGGCCCGTACGGTATCGGACTCTTCCTTCTTGCGCTTTTCCCGCTGTTCCGGCATCTTTCGTCTCGCCACGCAACCTCCAGGCTTGATACAAGCCAAAGGGGAAGTTAGCACGGGGGCCGGGCGGGCGGCAAGAGGAGCGGGAACACACTTCCTCCCGCTCCCCGGGGCCTGGACGCTCAGCGCATCGTCTGCTGAATCCGCCCGTACACCTCGTCCATCGTGCCCACGCCGTCCACGTGACGCAGGTGCCCGCGCGCCGCGTAGTAGTCGATGAGCGGCTGGGTCTGCTCGCGGTAGACCTCCTGGCGCCTGCGGGCGACCTCCTCGGTGTCGTCGCTGCGGACCGGCTCGCCAAGCAAAGCCGCCTGCCGCCCCCGCTCCACAATTCGCTCGATCAGCAGCTCGTCGGGCACCTCCAGCAGGGGCACGGCAGTGACGGGGGCGCCCAGCTCCTCCAGCAGCATGTCCAGCGCCTCGGCCTGGGCGCAGGTGCGGGGAAAGCCGTCGAAAATCACCCGCACGGGCTCCATCCCGGCCAGGCGGTCGCGGATCAGCGCGATCAGGATGTCGTCGGGCACGAGCTGCCCGGCGTCGAGAATGGGCCTCACCTGCTGCCCGAGTTCGGTGCCGCGGGAGACGTGGTCGCGCAGGATTTCCCCGGTGCTGATCTTGGTCAGGCCCTGCTCGCGGGCGAGGCGTTCGGCCTGCGTCCCCTTGCCCGCGCCGGGCGGGCCGAGGAAAATCACGACCTTGTTTCTGGGTTGAGTCATCGCTCCTCCTGTTGGGATGTACAGCATAGGGCCAGGGCAGCCCGGTGGGGACCGTCCTGCCCAGCCTTGTTCCCCCTGGGGTGACGATGGAATAGGGGGGAGACAGCAAAAACCGCCCACCACGGGGGTGAGCGGTCCAAGAAGGCGCGTTAGCTGTTCAGGCGACCGCGAATGCGGCCCTTGCTGATAAAGCCGTCGTAGCGCCGCACGGTGAGCTGAGCCTCAAGCTGCTTCAGCGTTTCAAGCGCCACCCCCACGATGATCAGCAGGCCGGTTCCGCTGAACTGGAAGGTCGAGATGCCCGTCGCCCGCTGGACGATCTGCGGAATCACCGTCAGGATGACCAGGAAGATCGCGCCCCAGAGGCTCAGGCGGCTGCTGATCCCGCCCAGGTATTCGGCGGTGGGCGCGCCGGGACGAACGCCCGGGATAAAGCCGCCCGCCTCGCGCAGTTGCTCGCTGATGCGCTTGGGGTCAAACTGCACGCTGTTGTACAGGTACGTGAACCCGAAGATCAGCAGGCCCTCCAGCGCGATGTACCAGGGGCTGCCGGGCGTCAGGTGCGTCTGGATGAAGGCGTTTACCGCGGGCGCCCGGGTGGCCGTCGCGCTGGCGATCAGGTTGGGGATGATCAGCATGGCCGAGGCGAAGATCACCGGGATCACGCCCGCCTGGTTCACCTTGATGGGGAGCCAGGTGGCCTGCCCACCGAGGTTGCGGGCGGCACCCGCCGGAGCCCCGCCGCGCGCCCGCGCGTAGGTGACGGGCACCCGGCGCTCGCCCTGATACACATACACAATCCCGGCGATGGTCGCCAGAATCACCAGGATGAAGAAGGCGAGACCCAGGATGGACTGGTCGGGGTTGGTGCGGAACAGCTGGGCCGTCGCGCTGACCTCGTGCGGGTAGCGGGCGATGATGCCCGCCGTGATGATCAGGCTGATGCCGTTGCCGACGCCGACCTCGGTAATGCGCTCGCCGATCCACATGGTGAAGGCGATGCCCGCCACCTGCGTCAGCACCATCACGAGGACCGTAAAGAGGCCGGGGTCCCAGCCCACCGCGATAAAGGCGGGATTGTTGGTGATGTACAGCGAGAAGAAGAGCGCCTGCGCCGCGCCGAGGCCGATGGCCGCGTAGCGGGTGTACTGGTTGATCTTCTTGCGGCCCTCCTCGCCCTCCTTGCTGAGCTTTTCGAGCGAGGGAATGGTCGTGGTGAGAAGCTGGATCACGATGCTCGCCGTGATGTACGGCAGCACGCCCAGGGCGAAGATCGAGAACTGCGAAAGATTGCCGCCCGAGATCAGGCTGATCAACCCGAAAAGGCCACCCGTGGTGGCCTGTTCGAGAGCTGCCGTGTTCACGCCCGGTGTCGGGATGGTGCTTCCGAGGCGGAACACGGCGAGCAGCAGCAGGGTGAAGACAATCTTCCGCCGAAGGTCCGGAATCCGGAACGCGTCGCGGAAGGCGCGCAGCATGTTAGCCCGCCTGCTCGGTCGGCTCGGCGTCCGTGCCCGCCGCGGCGATCACGACCCGGCCACCCGCCGCCTCGACGGCCTGGATGGCCGCCTGGCTGGCCGCGTCCACGTGAACGGTCACGGCGCGGGTCACCTCGCCGCGGGCGAGGAGCTTGACCGGGCGGTTCTTGCGGCGCACCAGGCCCGCCGCTTCCAGCGCGGCGCGGTCCAGGGTGTCGCCCTCGACGCCCGCGAGCTGCGAGAGGTTGACGACCTCGTAGGTCGTGCCGACGTTGTTGAAGCCGCGCTTGGGCAGGCGGCTGATCAGCGTGCTGCGGCCACCCTCGAAGAATTGGCCCTTGCCCGCGCCGCTGCGCGCCTTCTGGCCCTTGTGCCCGCGTCCGGCGGTCTTGTCGGTGCCGCCGGGGCCGCGGCCCACGCGCTTGCGGTTCTTGCGGCTGCCGGGCGCCGGAGTCAGTTCGTGGAGCTTCACGCTTCCACCTCCACCAGATGCTGGACGGTCTTGATCATGCCGCGAATGCTGGGCGTGTCCGCCAGTTCACGGCTGTCGCCGATCTTCCGCAGGCCGAGCGCCTTCACGGTCTCGACCTGGTTCTTGGGGCGGCCAATCACGCTGCGCCGCAGGGTCACCTTCACGGTCGTACCAGTCACTGGACACCTCCCGCCTGGGCCGCCCCGGCCTCGGTGGTGGCGGAGTTCGCCATGGGGCCCGCCACCCGGGGCTGGATGTCCGTGCCGCGCAGCGCGCGCACCTGCTTGGCCGTGCGGAGGTTCTTCAGGCCGTCGAACACCGCGTAGGCCACGTTGACCTTGTTGCGGCTGCCGAGTTCCTTGGAGAGCATGTTGGTGATGCCCGCCAGTTCGGCGATGGAGCGGGGCACGGTTCCGGCGATCACGCCCGTACCGGGACCCGCGGGCTTGAGCAGCACGCGGCTGGTGGAGTTCTCGCCGACGATGTCGTGGGGAATCGTGCCGTTCTCGACGGGCACGGTGATCATGTTCTTGCGCGCGATGGCCTTGGCCTTTTCAATGGCGACCGGCACTTCCTTCGCCTTGCCGATGCCCATGCCCACGCGACCGTTGCGGTCCCCCAGGATCACGAGCGCGGCGAAGCGGAAGCGGCGACCACCCTGATAGGTCTTGGACGTGCGGTTGACGAACAGCATCTTCTCTTCGAATTCGCTGGTCTCGCGCTCGCGGTCATTCCGACGGTTAAAAGTCAAGGCCACCCTCCCGCGCCGCGTCCGCGAGCGCTTTCACCCGGCCGTGGTACTTGTACTGCCCTCGGTCGAAGACGACCTTCTTGACACCCTTGGCGGCGGCAGCCTCGGCCAGAGCCCGGCCGACCGCGGCGGCGGTGTCGGTCTTCGTGCCCGTCTTGACGGCGCTGCTGCTGGCCGCCGCGAGGGTCGTGCCGGTCTTGTCGTCGATGATCTGGGCGTAGATGTGCTTGCTGGAGCGGAACACGCTGAGGCGCAATCTCTCCCCGGCGGCGACGCGCACCTTGCGGCGAGCGCGCAGCTTGCGGCGAATGGCAGTCTGGGTCGCCATTACTTCTTCCCTTTCCCGCCCGTGGCGCCAGCCTTACCGGCCTTGAGGCTGATCTGCTCACCGACGAAGCGCACACCCTTGCCGTGGTAGGCGTCGGGCTTGCGAACCTTGCGGACGTTCGCGGCGACCTGGCCGACGAGCTGCTTGTCGATCCCGCTCACGTCGATGCGGGTGGGCTCGGGCACCGTGAAGGTCACCCCGGCGGGCGGCTCGATCACGACCGGGTGGCTGAAGCCGATGGTCAGCTCCAGGTTGCGCCCGGCGAGGCGGGCACGGTAGCCCACACCGCGCAGTTCGAGGTTGATGGTGTAGCCGTCGCTGACACCCTTCACCGCGTTGGCGACGAGGGTGCGGGTCAGGCCGTGCAGGGCGCGGTGCTCCTGGCGGTCGCTGGGACGCGTCACGAGAATCTGCCCGTTGTCGTTGCTGATGTTCAGGGCCGTGTTGTAGGGAACGCGCAGTTCCCCCTTGGGGCCCTTGACCGAGAACACGCCGTTGGCGATGGTCGCGGTCACGCCGTTGGGCACGGCGATGGGTTGCCTACCGATGCGGGACATGACTGTCCTCCTTCATTCCTTAAGTCGTGAACCGCCTTGGGTTCCGAGGTCAGGTCTAGATGCGTTACCAGAGGACGCAGATAACTTCGCCGCCGACGCCCTGCTTGCGGGCCTCGCGGTCGGGCAGCAGGCCCTTGGAGGTCGAGACGACCGCCAGGCCCAGGCCGCGCTGGATGCGGGGCAGGTTCTCGGCGCTCACGTACGCGCGGCGGCCGGGACGGCTGACACGCTCGATGTGCTTGATGACCTGCTCACGCTTGGCGCCGTACTTCAGGGTGAGGCGCAGCACGTCGAACTTCTGGCCCTCGGGCCGGATGCGCTCGGCGGAGGCCACGTAGCCCTCCTGCACGAGCAGCCGGGCGAGCTGCTCCTTGAACTTGGAGGCCGGGATGTCGACGCTCTCCTTGTAGGTGCGCGTCGCGTTGCGAATGCGCGTGAGCATGTCGGCGATGGGATCACTCAGCATGATGCCTCCGGGGGCACGGGGGCCCCGGGCGGGGGGGAGACGGCCCTTGGGCAGCCTCCCGAGTCTTCCCAAAGAAAGTGGTCCTGCCCCAGCGGGCGGGCACTTCTTCTGTTGGGTCCTTCTCCCGGGTCTGGACGATCACCACCCAAGGGGAGCGGTTCGTATCCAGGTGGGGTCTTACCAGCTCGCCTTTTTCACGCCGGGCAGTTCGCCCTTGTGCGCGAGCTCGCGGATGCAGATGCGGCACATCCCGAAGAAGCGGTAGTAGCCACGCGCGCGGCCACAGCGGCTGCAACGGTTGTAGTTCTGCACGGCAAACTTGCTGCCGCGGGCCGCCTTCACAACTTTAGAGGTATTCGCCATAGCCTGTCCTTACTTGCGGAACGGAAGACCCATCGCTTGCAGGAGCGCGCGGGCTTCCTCGTCGGTCTTCGCGGTGGTCACGATGGTGATGTCCATGCCGCGCACCTTGTCGACCATATCATAGGTGATCTCCGGGAAGATCAGTTGCTCCTTGATGCCGAGGTTGTAGTTGCCGCGGCCGTCAAAGGCGTTGGGGTTGATCCCGCGGAAGTCCCGAATCCGGGGCAGGCCGATGTTGATCAGCTTCTCCAGGAACACGTACATGCGCTCGCCGCGCAGCGTGACCTTCACGCCGACGGGCATGCCCTGGCGCAGCTTGAAGTTGGAGATGCTCTTCTTCGCCTTGGTGATGATGGGCTTTTGCAGGGCGATCAGGGCGAGTTCGCGGGCCGCCTTGTCGATGGCCTTGGAGTCTTCCTTGGAGGAGCCCAGGCCCTCGTTGATCACGATCTTCTCGATGCGGGGCACCGCCATCACGCTGGAGTAGCCGAACTGCTGCATCAGCGCGGGGCGCACCTGCTCGTTGTACTTCGCTTTGAGCGTCTGCATGTCTTGCCTCTCTTCGGGCGGGCTTCGTCGCCCGGGATCACGCCGGAGGCGTGGCCCTGAAATCAGTCGATGACCTTGCCGCTCTTGACCGCGACGCGGACCTTCTTGCCGTCC
>NZ_BFAG01000027.1 GCF_002897375.1 Deinococcus aerius
CCGCCGCCTTCGACTTCCCGAAGTTGCTGGCAGCATCCGTTCCGCCCCCCTGACGGTTGCGGAACAGCAGCAGCAGCAGGCCGACAATGAGAAGCCCTGTCAGCAGGCCGCTGAACAGGGCCAGAAAGCTCAGGCGGGCGGGTTGCACGTAGGTCACGCTGACCCCCGCCGCCTGAAGCCGGTTCAGGGCGATGACCGGGTCGGCGGCGAGCGTGCGGACGCTGTACTCCTGACTGTCCTTGAGCTTGCCGCTCAGCACGGCGGTGTTGTTCTCGAACTGCACGTTGGCGCTCTGCACCTGACCGGAGCGCAGCGCGCTGGTAAAGTCGGTCAGCGACAGCTCGCCGCCGCGTGCGCGCGGGCTGGCCGCGTTGATCAGGAGGAGCAGCACGACCACGGCGGCGGCCAGGCCCCAGCCCCAGGTCGCGCGGCTCACGTGTCGTTCCCCCGGTGTTGCCCCCGTGTGGCGGACGTCATGCCCCAGTGTATGTCGGTGGCGGGCGCCAACTCTGGAACTCTGGTGGCGATCTGCGCGGGGACCAGGAGCACCGGGACGGCTGACCCTACTCTCTCCTGATCCGGCCTCAAATCTGAGCGTAATGCACTCAAGTCTATTGACTATTCCTAACTGTGGCCTTATGATGGGTCTAGTTTCAGAACTGCTCCTGTCAAGGGCGCAGCATCCCCACCAACCAAGGAGTCAAACATGCCCAAAGCCGTCGGAATCGACCTCGGTACCACCAACAGCGTCATCGCCGTGATGGAAGGCGGACGCCCCGAAGTGATCGTCAACGCGGAGGGGGCGCGCACCACGCCCTCCGTCGTCGCGTACAAGGGCGACGAGCGCCTCGTCGGGCAGATCGCCCGGCGCCAGGCCGCGCTGAACCCCAAGGCGACCCTCTTCGAAGTCAAGCGCTTTATTGGCCGCCGCTGGGACGAGGTGCGCGAGGAAGCCGGGCGTGCCCCCTTCACCGTCAAGGAAGGCCCCGGCGGGTCCGTCCGCATCGAGGTGAACGGCAAGGACCTCGCGCCCGAGCAGGTCAGCGCCGAGGTGCTGCGCAAGCTGGTGCAGGACGCCTCCGCCAAGCTGGGCGAGAAGATCAAGGACGTGGTCATCACGGTGCCCGCGTACTTCGACAACTCGCAGCGCGAGGCCACCAAGCAGGCCGGGGAGATCGCGGGCCTGAACGTGCTGCGCGTGATCAACGAGCCCACCGCCGCCGCGCTCGCCTACGGCCTGGAGAAGAAGGGCAACGAGACGGTGCTCGTCTTCGACCTGGGCGGCGGCACCTTCGACGTGACCATACTGGAGCTGGGTGAGGGCGTCTTCGAGGTGAAGTCCACCTCCGGCGACACGCACCTGGGCGGCGCGGACTTCGACCAGCGCATCGTGAACTGGCTCGCCAGCGAGTTCCAGAAGGAACACAACTTCGACCTCCGCAAGGACCCGCAGGCCCTCCAGCGCCTGATCGAGGCCGCCGAGAAGGCGAAGATCGAGCTCTCGAACGCCTCCGAGACCACCATCAGCCTCCCCTTCATCACCTTCGACCCCGAGACGCGCACCCCGCTGCACCTGGAGCGCACCCTGAGCCGCGCCAAGTTCGAGGAGCTGACCGCCGACCTGCTGCGCCGCGTGCGCCAGCCGGTCGAGCAGGCCCTGGCGGACGCCAAGCTGGGCGCCAAGGATATCGACGAGGTCATCCTGGTCGGCGGCTCCACCCGCATCCCCGCCGTCAAGCGGATCGTGCAGGACATCATCGGCAAGACGCCGAACGAGTCGGTGAACCCCGACGAGGCCGTGGCGCTGGGCGCCGCCGTGCAGGCAGGCATCATCCAGGGTGACAGCAGCCTGGGTGACATCGTGCTGGTCGACGTGACCCCGCTGACCCTCGGCGTGGAGGTCAAGGGCGGCATGGTCGCGCCGATGATCACCCGCAACACGACCGTCCCGGCCAAGAAGACCGAGATCTACACCACCGCCGAGAACAACCAGCCCGGCGTGGAGATCGTGGTCCTCCAGGGCGAGCGCCCCATGGCCGCCGACAACAAGTCCCTTGGCCGCTTCAAGCTGGAGGGCATTCCGCCCATGCCCGCCGGTCGCCCGCAGATCGAGGTGACCTTCGACATCGACGCGAACGGCATCCTGCACGTGACGGCGAAGGAGAAGACGAGCGGCAAGGAGGCGAGCATCCGCATCGAGAACACCACCACGCTCGACAAGGGCGACGTGGACCGCATGGTGCGTGAGGCCGAGCAGAACGCCGAGGCCGACAAGAAGCGCCGCGAGAAGGTCGAGAAGCGCAACAACCTCGACTCGCTGCGCGTGCAGGCCCTGGCCCAGATCGACGAGAACGCGAATGCCCCGCAGGACGCCAAGGACCGCCTGAAGGCCGCCGCCGACGAGGCCGAGGAGGCCGTCCGCAGCGACGACGACGCCCGGATCGAGAGCGCCCAGAAGCGGCTGGAGGAGGAACTGCGCGCCTTCATGACCGCCGGGCAGGGCGGTGGGCAGGACGGCCAGGGCGGACAGCCCCAGGCCAGCCGCCAGGACGACGACGTGATCGACGCGGACTTCAAGCCCGCTGAATAACGTCCGACCCACACATCCAACCCAGGGGAGAGGACGGCTTCACGGCCCCCTCTCCCCTATCTTCAAGCCATGTTTCGCAGGAGAAGTGCGCCCATGACCCACGACGACCAGACCAAGACCCAGAACGAGCAGGCGGCCCAGGAGACGGAGACGGCCCGCACCGAGCAAACCTACGCCCCCAACCCCGACACCGAGACCGACAACATGGAGGAGGACGCCGAGCTGGAGGGCTTCCCCGGCATGGACGCTGATTCTCTTGATGCTGGCATGTTCGGGCAGGTGCAGGAGATGATGGCCCGCCTGGAACGCGCCGACGAGCTGGAGAAGGAGAACGCGGACCTGAGGGGCAAGCTGGGCCGCCTCGCCGCCGACTTCGAGAGCTACCGCCGCCGCACTCAGGAGGACGTGCAGGCCGCGCAGCAACAGGGCGTGGCGAAGGCCGCCGAGGGGCTCATGCCGGTGTACGACGACCTCGACCGCGCGGTCAGCATGGGGAGCAACGACCCCAGCAAGCTGATCCCCGGCGTGCAGGCCGTCCAGGCGACGGTGCTGCGCGTCTTCGGCAACCTCGGTTTGGAAGCGACCGGACGCGAGGGCGAGCACTTCGACCCCCAGTGGCACGAGGCCCTTCAGGTCGTGCCCGGCGACGAGGACGACGTGATCGTGCAGGTCTACCAGCTCGGCTTCCGCATGGGGGACCGCCTGGTGCGCCCGGCCCGTGTGGTGGTGAGCAGGAAGCAGTAAGGGGTGAGCCGCCGGGGGTTAGGAGTTAGGCGAGCAACCTGATTCCTGACCCCCTCCCCCTCAACCCCTTCCAAGGAGTGGCGATGGCTTACAAGGATTACTACGACGTATTGGGCGTCAACCGGGGTGCCTCGGACGCCGATATTAAAAGCGCCTACCGCAAGCTCGCCAAGGCTTTCCACCCCGACAAGAATCAGGGCGACGAGAAGGCCGCCGACCGGTTCAAGGAGATCGGCGAGGCCTACGCCGTCCTCAGCGACCCCGAGAAACGCAAGGTGTACGACCAGTTCGGGCACACCGGGCAGGTGCCGCCGGGCTACGGCGGGGCGCCGGGCGGCTTCCAGGGCGGCGACTTCGCGGGCTTCGACCCCTCCCAGTTCAGCGATTTCTTCCAGGGGCTGTTCGGTGTAGGAGGACGGCGCAGCGGAGGTGGGGCGAGCTTCTCGGGCGGCCAGGTGAACCTGGAGGACCTGCTGGGCGGTCTGGGCGGGACCCAGGGGAGGCGCTTCGTGCAGAACGTGGAGGGCGAACTCCAGGTGACCTTGCAGGAGGCGTTCTCCGGCTCCGACGAGGTGATCAACGTGGACGGCAAGCGGCTGAGCCTGCGGGTACCGGCAGGCACGCGCGACGGCAGCCGCCTG
This sequence comes from Deinococcus aerius, assembly GCF_002897375.1. Classification (NCBI taxonomy): domain Bacteria; kingdom Thermotogati; phylum Deinococcota; class Deinococci; order Deinococcales; family Deinococcaceae; genus Deinococcus; species Deinococcus aerius. Next base: position 3,976 of record NZ_BFAG01000027.1, read on the forward strand.
CGCCTCGCCGGGCAGGCCCCGGGGGGCGGCGACGTGCTCCTCACCATCCGCGTGCTGGAGGATGCCCGCTTCGACCTCGACGGGGACGACCTCATTACGACGGTGGACGTGCCCGCCCCGGTCGCCGCGCTCGGCGGCAACGTCACCGTGCAGACGCTGGGCGGCAGCGGCAACCTCACCATTCCGGCGGGGAGCAGCGGCGGGCGGCGGATGCGCCTGCGCGGCCAGGGCTGGCCGAAAAAGGACGGCACGCGCGGCGACCTGTATGTGCGCCTGAATCTGACCGTGCCGAGCCACCTGACCGAGGAGGAAAAGGAGCTGTACCGCAAGCTGCGCGACCTGCGGAAGTAAAGTGGCACATGAGTGGGGCCGCCTCCAGCACGGGGGCGGCCCTTTTTACTTGGAATGTCGCCTGTCGTAGTCCTGGCGCGCGGCGAGGACGGCGGGCATATGGTCCTGCGCCCAGAGGCCGAGGTCGGTGACGATCCGGTTCAGGCTCTCTCCCAGGGGACTCAGCCGGTACTCGGTGCGGGGCGGTACGACGGGGTACGCGGTGCGCTCCACCAGGCCGTTGCGCTCCAGCTCGCGCAGGGTCTGGGTGAGCATCTTCTGCGAGATGCCGCCTATGGTTCCCTCCAGTTCGCTGTAGCGCAGCGTCCTCCCGCGCAGGGCGTACAGCACGAGCACGCTCCACTTCCCCGTCACCATCTCCAGAACGCGGTGGCTGGGGCAGTGCTGACTCAGCACGTTGAGGGATGGCGCCGTCATTCCTTCCGTATACCACGCCGCCCCTCCTAACGCACCAAAAGGTAGGTACTTCACAAAATGAACCGCTTGGTCGTATGGTGCCCCTATCCGGCTGCGGAGGCCGCGAAAGGAGCCGTATGAAGGTTCTCGTCACCACCCCCAACGGCAAGGTCGGTCAGGAGGTCGTTCGGCAGCTTCAGGAGCGCGGTGTGGAGGTCCGCGTCGGGGCACACACCGTGGAGAAGGCGCGGCAGGCCTTTCCCGGGGCGGAGGTCGTAAGGTTCGACTATGAGGACGAGGCGAGCGTGAGGCAAGCCCTGCAGGGCGTGGACGCCGTGTACCTCGCCTCTCCCGGCGACATGTCTGCCGAACCCGTCAAGCGGGTGGTGGATCTGGCGCGGGAGGCGGGTGTGGGGCGCGTCGTGCGGCTGAGCGCGATGGGAGTGGAGCACAGCGACAACCCGCTGCGCGAGGTCGAGCGGCACATCGAGGCCTCGGGGCTGACATGGACCTTCCTGCGGCCCTCGTGGTTCATGCAGAACTACGCCACGATGAACGCGGACATGATTCGCGGCGGCACGCTCTACGAGCCCTCCGGCGACGCGAGGACGAGCTTCGTGGATGCCCGGGACATCGCCGCAGTGGCGGTCGCCGCCCTGACCGAGGAGGGGCACGCGGGGCAGGCGTACACCATCACGGGGGGGGAGGCCCTCAGCCGCGACGAGGTGGTGGCCGCCATCTCGGACGCGACGGGCAAGAGCGTGAAGTACGTGCCCATCAGCGACGAGGACCTCGCACGGGCGATGCGGGACGGGGGCGCCCCCGAGGCCTACGTGGGCCTGATGACCTCCCTGTACCAGGGGGTGCGGGCCGGTCACTCTGAAAGCGTGACGGACGCCGTGCGGCGGGTGACGGGACGCGACCCCATCTCCTTCAGGCAGTTCGCGCAGGACCACGCGGACGTGTGGCGGGAGGGCTGAGGCGTATCGGGTTCGGGGCCAGAGTCGGGAGGCGCCCACACCTTACCCCGGCCCCAGCAGACGGGCCGCCTCCCATCCTCGGGGGCGGCCCGTACGATTTGCCTATTTTAGCTGTTGTGGTTCTCGCTGGGCACGCTAACGCCCTTGAGGGCCTCCTCGTCGGCGTCGCTGTTCGCCCGCACGGCAAGGTCACCCAGGCTGACGATGCCCACGACCTTCCCGTTCTCGGTCACGGGAATGCGCCGCACCTGCTGGCGCCCCATCTCGTCGGCGGCGTCCTCCACCGAGGTGTTCGCGTCCAGGGTGAACACATCCCCGGTCGTGTAGTCGGTCACGGGCGTCCCGGAGTCGTGCCCGTAGGCGACCGCCCGGACCACGATGTCGCGGTCGGTGATGATCCCCGTGGGGCGGTCATTCTCCATCACGAGTACCGCGCCGATGTCCTGCTCGAGCATCAGCGTGGCGACCTCCTGGAGGGTGGCCTGCGGGTCCACGGTCACGGGGTTGGGCGTCATGATGTCGCGTAGCGTTGGCATGGCTCAACCGTACTCGCCGCGCCGCCACCCTCAGTGGGAAGTGGGTAAAGGCACACAAAGAGAGGGGGAAGGCCCAACCCAGCGAGCCTCCCCCTGTTTTCTGATCGCTGACCGCTTACTTCATCAGCCAGTCGAACGCCGTCTTCATCAGGGCGCTCCGGCTGTTCGGCGACAGGCCCTCGATCCCGAAGCCCATGTTCACCGTGCGGTACTTGCCCGCGTCGTTGGCGACGATGGCCCCGGCGTTCTCGTTCGCGTTCTGCGCCGTGACGCGGGGGCGCTGGGTGGGCTGCTGACCGCCGAGCACCTGGTTCAGGATGGAGCCGATCACATTGGCCGCGAGGCGCTCGACCAGGCCGCGGGGGTCCTCGACCTTCTGCTCGGCGCGGCCCTTGTTGGGGTCCACCCGGATGCTCTGCGCCGTGATCGTGCTCGCGTTGGCGTTCGCGGTGCCCCACGAGGCGACGACCGAACTGCCGCTCAGGTCGGCGATCACGTCCGGGTAGTACTGGTTCTTAGCGCTGCCGTCGGCGTTGAGGGTAAAGGCGGTGTTGCCGAAAGCGCCGCGCGTCACGAACTTGGCGTTGCCGGAGCTGTCGGCGACGAAGCGGGTCTTGAGAACGTCGCGGTAGAAGTCGCTCGTGCCGATGTCGTAGCCGATGTCCTGACCGGTCACGAGCAGGTTGCCGCCGCCCGCGAGGTACTGCCGCAGGGTGTTCTGGTCCTGGGGCGTGATGGTGTTCTCGTACTGCTCGCCCGTCGCCCAGATCACGATGTCCGAGCGCTGCATCTCGCTCAGGGGCACCGGCCCCTGGGCCTGCACGTTCCACACGAAGGCCCCGCCCGAGGCCGCGTTCGCCTTGATCGCGTCGCGCAGGGCGTTCGTCACGTCCGCACCCTGGCCCATGTCGTCATCGACGAGGAGGACCGTGGGCTTCTTGCTCCCCGTGGGCGGCTTGGGCGCGGGGCTGGGGGCCGGGGCGGGGGCGGGCTGACCGGCGACGGGTTTGATGAAGCAGCCCTTCTTCTGCCCGTAGGCGGGGTCGGAACCCCACTCCTGAACGGTGCAGTTGAAGCCGTCCGTGCCCACGCCGGTCAGGTACTTGCCCGCCGTGCCGAAGGCCGCGTCGCGCTTGCCCTGGAACTTGCAGAACTGCCCTTCCACGGCGCAGAGCGTGTAGCCAGCAGGGCCAGTGGGCTGCGGGGCCGGCGCAGGTTGGGGTTGTGGCTGTGGCTGAGGCTGCGGTTGGGGTTGAGGCTGCGGCTGGGGTTGCGGTTGTGGCTGCGGCTGCGGCTGGGGTTGTGGCTGAGGCTGCGGTTGCGGAGCGGGCGGCTTGCTGCCCTGATCCCCACCCAGATTCACGCCCAGCTTGCCCATCGCGCCGGGCACGCTGATCAGCCCGTAGCCGACATTGTTGTTCTTGCTGCCCGCGTTGCTGGCGCTGGAGTACAGCGCGTTCTTGACCGCGTCCACGCCCGTGCCGGGCTTGGCCGAGAGCAGCAGGGCCACGGCACCCGCCGCGATGGGGCTTGCCTGGGAGCTGCCGCTGAGCGCCCCGTACTGCCCATTCGGGAAGGAACTCGTGATGGCGACGCCCGGCGCCGCGATGTCCGGCTTCACGAACACGCCGTTGATCTGGCCCTGCCACGCGACCGGCCCTCGGCTGCTGAAGCTGGCGACCTGCCCGTTCTGGTCTACCGCGCCCACCCCGATGGCGTCGGGGAGGTTGCCGGGGCTGCCGGTGGTCGAGGAGCCCGGCCCGAAGTTGCCGATGGCGAAGACCGGCACCACGCCCGCCTTGAGCATGTTCTGCACGGGCACGATGAACTCGTCGTAGGTGCCGGGAATCCCCAGGCTCATGTTCACCACGTCGGCGCCGTCGTCGGTATCCGCGTTGTTGTCGGGGTCGAGGACGTACTGCATCCCCGCGATGACCTGGGCGAAGGTGCCCTCGTTGTTCGGCAGCACCAGGGCGCTGATGAGCTTGGCCCCCGGCGCCACACCCACGTCCTTACCGACGAGCAGGCCTGCCGTGTGGGTGCCGTGGTTGGTGGTGTCGTGCGGGCTGCTCTGGACCTTGTCGCCGTCCCCGTTGAATTCGGCGAAGGACGCGAGCTTCCCGGCGAGTTCGGGGTGGTTCGCGTCGATGCCGCTGTCCAGGTGCCCGATGCGGATGTTCTGGCCGCGGAAGCCCGCCGCCCAGGCCTGGGGCGCCCCGATCTTCTGGAGGTGCCAGGGGGTGCCCGAGGGCGCGCTGGCCGCGCTGAGGGCGACGGCGCGGGGGATCTGCACCTTGAAGTTCTCGAAGATGGTGTCCACGAAGGGCAGGGTCGCCAGTACCCGCGCCTGCACCGGAGTCATGGGCAGGAACACGCTCTGGTCCAGCCAGAGCTGGGTGGCCTTGCCCGAGTTCAGCGCCTGGTTCACGAAGCCCGCGGCGGGGCCGAGCTGCTGGATGCGCGAGGTCAGTTGCTGGCGGGCCGTTTTGAACAGCGCCCGTCCGCGCGCCGTGTTCGTGAACTTGAAGCGCACGATCACGCCGACCGTACTCTGGTCCCCGCGCTTGGCCCGCTCCAGCAGAGTCGGGGAGAGACTTCCCGCGCTCGCCACCGACGCGCTCCCCAGCGTGAGCGCCGCGCCCAGCAGCAGGCCACATTTGATCTTCTTCATGCCTCGCAGGGTAGCGGCCCGGCCGTGACGCCCCCTGAAGCCGAGGTGAGGAAGCCTTGAGGTGGGGTCAGGGGCGCGTCAGCCTGGAAGGGACGGGAGAAGAGGCCCGCCGGGGAGTCGAACCGGCGGGCCGTGGGGTCAGAGCTGCGGGCCTTACCGGCTGTAGCGCAGGATAACGGCGCCCTCGCTGATGCGGCCCCCCAGGATGCTGGTGCGCGAGTAGCTCAGGATGATCTGGCTTCCGGGCAGTTGCAGCAGTTGCAGTTGGCCGTCCAGCGCGTTCTGGGTGGAGGGGTTGTTGCCCTTCACCGACCAGACGAACCCGCCGCGGATATCGATGCTCCGGTCGGGCGCGTTGCTCGCGGACACCGGGCGGGGCCTTCCGCTGAACCCCTCCGGCGTGCGGAGTTCCCCCGTGAGCAGATCGAGCGTCAGCCCGCGCAGCGCCCCCCCCCAAGCCGGGCGCGTCCCCGAGCCTCAGCCGGTTGCCCTCGCGGGTCAGCGGCAGCTTCAGGCTCCTGCCGATGGGGGCCAGGACGGGCTGGAACACCAGGTATTGCTGAAATTCCTCGCGGCTGATGCCGAGCCGCTCGTCGTAGACCGGGCGGTCCCCCTTCTGCACGCTCGCCATCACGGCGCTCAGGGCCTCGCGGCTGCCGCCCACCGTCGTGACGCGCCGCTGGAGTTCGACCAGGGTGAGGCTGGGCCGCTGCTCCATCAGTTGCACGACCTGGCCCGGCTTGGGCACCAGGGCCGCGAGCTTCGTCTGCCAGGCCGCGGGCAGGGCGGGCAGGGACGGGATGGCGGTGCCCGCCGCCCCCACCGAACGGCCCGTCACCGCGGCTCCGCCGAGGGCCAGGAGGGTGAGGAGGGGGACGCGCAGGGCCTTCATGGCGAACGTGAGCATACGGCGGCCGGGTGAGAATTCCCCGCGGCGCCGCTGACTGGACCTGAGAACAAGGGGGGACACCCCCACCCGACCTACGCCTGGCCCACGCTCCCCAGCACCCGCATCTTGTGCTCGATGATCTGGCTCATCAGGTCGCGGGCCGGGCCGAAAATCTTGCGCGGGTCGAACTCCCCCGGGTTCTTCTTCAGCACCTCGCGCACGCCCACCGTCATGGCGAGGCGCAGGTCCGTGTCCACGTTCACCTTGGCGATGCCGTGCTGGGCCGCCTGCTGGAGGTCCTCGTCGGCGATGCCCGCGGCGTCGCCGATCTCGCCGCCCGAGTCGCGGAAGCGCTGGACGATCTCGGCGGGCACCCCGCTGGAGCCGTGCGCGACGAGCGGGATGGAGACGAGCTGGCTGATGCGCTCAATGCGCGCCTGGTCGATGAAGGGGCGGCCCTTGCCCTTGTACGCCCCGTGGCTGGTGCCGATGGCGATGGCGAGGTAGTCGGTGCCCGTCTGCTCGACGAACTGCACGGCCTCCTCCGGGTCAGTCAGGAAGGCGTCCTTCTCGTCCACCACGACGTGCTCCTCGATGCCGCCCAGCCGCCCGAGTTCGGACTCCACCGAAATCCCCATGGCGTGCGCGGCCTCGACCACCCGCCGGGTCTCGTGGACATTCTCCTCGAAGGGGTGGTGCGAGGCGTCGATCATGACGGAGGTGAAGCCCATCTTGATCGCCCGCAGCGCGCTCTCGTACGAGGAGCCGTGGTCGAGGTGCAGGGCGACGGGCACGCTGGCCCGCTCGGCAATGTCCTTCACGATGTTGGCGAGGTCCTGACCGCCGTACTTGATCGCGCCCTCGCTCATCTGCACCATGACCGGGGAGCGCAGCCGCTCGGCGGTGTGGATGATCGCCTGGGTGATCTCCATGTTGTTGGTGTTGAACGAGCCGACGGCGTACTTGCCCGCGCGGGCGGGAACCAGGATGTCGTTACCGGTGACGAGCATGGGTGAAGCCTCCTTTGACGGGTCCCACTCTACCCGGCCTTTCCCCCATTCGGGGCGGGTCGGCTATCCCGGACGCGGCGGGGGGGCGCCGGGCAGGAACGGTAGGATGGGGCCATGACCCTCTCCCCCGCCCCCACCCTGCCCCCGGTGGACCTCACCGCGCGGCTCGCTGACCGCACCCGGCGCATGAACGCGAGTGCCATCCGCGAGATCCTCAAGGTCACCCAGCAGCCCGACGTGATCTCCTTCGCGGGCGGTCTCCCCGCCCCGGAACTCTTCCCCATCGAGGACGTGCGCCGCGCGACCGACGCCGTGCTGACGAAGTACGGCCCGGCGGCCCTGCAATACTCCACGACGGAGGGCCACCTCCCCCTGCGCGAGTGGATCGCCGCCCGCGCCGGGATCACGCCCGCGAACGTGCAGATCGTGACCGGGAGCCAGCAGGGCCTCGACCTCCTGGGCAAGGTGCTGATTAACGAGGGCGACGTGGTGCTCGTCGAGAGCCCGACGTACCTGGGCGCCCTCCAGTCTTTCCAGCCCTACGGCCCGCGCTACGTGCAACTTCCCACCGACGACCACGGCATCGATACGGACGCGCTGGAGGACGTGCTGAAGGCCCACCCCGCCAAGCTGCTGTACGCCATCCCCAACTTCCAGAACCCCACCGGGCGGACGCTGAGCCTGGAGCGCCGTCGCCGCCTGCTTGAACTCACCGCCCAATACGGGGTGCTGGTGATCGAGGACGACCCCTACGGCAAGCTGCGCTTCCGCGGCGAGGAGCTGCCGGGCCTCTACGACCTCGCGCTGGAGCTGGTGGGCGGCGATCCCGAGCGCAGCCACGTGATCTACTCCAGCTCCTTTTCCAAGACGCTCGTGCCCGGTCTGCGCGACGCCTGGGTGCAGGCGGCCCGGCCCATCATCGGCAAGCTGGTGCAGGCCAAGCAGGGCGCGGACCTGCACACCCCGACCCTGAACCAGATGATCGTCTCGGAACTCGTCCACGACGTGCTGCCGCGCCAGATCGAGATCGTGAAGCGGGCCTACGGCGAGCGGGCGCAGGACATGGTGGGCCGCCTGCGCGAGTACTTCCCGGCGGGCGTGAGCTTCACCACCCCGGAGGGCGGGATGTTCCTGTGGGTCACGCTGCCGGAGGGGATCGACACCACGCCGCTGCTCGCCCAGGCCGTGGAGCGCAAGGTGGCCTTCGTGCCGGGCCGCCCCTTCTTCGCGCTCGGCGGCGGCGAGAACACCATGCGCCTGAGCTATTCGAGCGCCACGCCGCAGCAGATCGACACGGGGATTCGGGCGCTGGGTGAGACGATCCGGGAAGCGCTGGGCTGAGGGTCCAGAGGGAAGGAGGGGCGTGCGGGGCTGAGGTTCTGCCAGCCCCTCCTGCGTCATTTCAGCCATGACTACGCGGTGGACACCTGCCACACTGCCCCCTATGAATCCTGCGAGTGAATGGCGCCGGGACATGGCGGCCGGCGTGGCCCAGACTTATGCCCGCAATCCCAATGTCGTCGCCGTCCTCCTGGGAGGGAGTTCGGCGCGGGGCCACGCCGACCGCTTCTCCGACATCGAGCTCGGCGTTTTCTGGGAGGCCGAGCCGGGCGAGGACGAGCGGGCGGCCATCGTACAGGACGTCGGGGGCGACTTGCACCGGCTCTATCCCCGCGAGGGGGACGCCTGGGAAGACACCTTTTTCATGGGCCGCGCCGCACCAGGGGCGGAGAAGAGTGGCGTTCTGACAGAGGTGGTGAACATGCGTGTGGATGCTGCCGAGCGGACACTCGACGATGTGCTGCTCACCTTCGACACCGACGAGGGAAAACTCAACCTCGTCGCAGCGCTGTTGGATGGGGCGCCGCTCCACGGGAAGGACCTTCTCATGCAGTGGCAGGCGCGGGCAGCGGCGTACCCGGATGGCCTCGTCCGGGCTCTGGTGAAACGCTACGCGCCCATCGACCACTTCTGGCGTTGGGAGATGTACCTGGAACGCGGGGAGAACCTGTGGGGGCTGCACCAACACTTCGGCTGGGTACAACGCCGACTCTTGCACGTTCTACTGGCGGTCAATCGCGTGTACTTCTTCAGTTTCAAATGGCTGGACGTGGTGCTGGAACGTCTTGTGGTCGCGCCGCAGAAGTTCGCGGAGCGTTTCAAACGGGTGAATCACCTCCCGCCTAAGGAGGCCGCCGCCGAGCTGTCGCGCCTGGTGGACGAGGTGTATGACCTGCTGGAACGGCACGTCCCCGGGATGACCCCTGCCGATGTCGCCCGGCTGCGCCATTTTTTCCACTACCGCCGTCCCCTGTGGGAGGAGCGCCCGCCCTTTTGACCACCGCAGCCCCCCGCGCTCTATCATCCTGGCCGATGACCTGCGAGGCCCCCCTGGGCGTATTCGACAGCGGCGTGGGCGGCCTGAGCGTCCTGGCCGAGCTGCGGCGTGTCCTGCCGCACGAACGCTTTCTGTACCTCGCGGACACGGCTCATGTGCCCATCGGGGCCCGGCCGGACGAGGAGATCCGGGACCTGACCAGCCGGGCGGTGGCGGCGCTGCACGCGCGGGGCGCCAAGGGCGTGGTCGTGGCCTGCAACACGGCCTCGGCCTTCAGCCTGCGCCCCCTGCGCGAGCGGTACGGCCCGGCCTTCCCCGTGATCGGCCTGGTGCCCGCCGTCAAGCCCGCCGTGGCCGCCACCCAGTCGGGCGTGATAGGCGTGCTGGCGACCCCGGGCACCCTGCGCGGCACCCTGCTGCGCGACGTGATCCGCGAGTTTGCCGAGCCTACCGGAGTCCGGGTCCTCACCGCCGTGAGCGCCGAACTCGTGCCCTTGGTCGAGGCGGGGCAGGCCGGCGGCGGGCGGGCGCGGGCCGTGCTGCGGGAAGTGCTGGCACCACTGGCGGGGGCCGGGGCCGATCAGCTCGTGCTGGGCTGCACGCATTACCCCTTCCTGGCGGGGAGCATCCGCGCCGAGTTCGGGGACACCTTTGGGCTGGTGGACAGCGGCGCGGCGGTGGCCCGGCACACCCGGAACGTGCTGGAAGCGGCCAGTTTGCTGCGGGGGGAGAACGGGGAGGGCGGGGTCACGTACCTCGTGACGGGGGAACCGGAGGCGACGCGCCCCGTGATCGGCGCCCTTACGGGCGGGCAGAATGTCACCGTGCAGCAGGTGACCACTTGACCCCTCCCCCCAGAACCGACCGGGACACCCTGACCCCCCGGCCCCTCAACGTTCGCCGCGGGGTCAACCCCCACGCGCCCGGCAGCGCCCACCTGCGGCTGGGCCGCACCGAGATTCTGGCGACCGTCAGCGTGGAGGATAAACCCGCGCCCCACATGCGCGGCAAGAAGGAGGGCTGGCTGACCGCCGAGTACGCCATGCTGCCGCGCGCGACCACCGACCGCCAGGCCCGCGAGCGCAACCTCCAGAATGGCCGCCGCCACGAGATTCAGCGCCTGCTGGGGCGGGCCTTCCGTGCCGCCGTGGACCTGCGCCACTTCCGGGGCCAGACCCTCTACGTGGACTGTGACGTGCTTGTGGCCGATGGCGGCACCCGCGTCGCCAGCGTCCTGGCGGGGTACGCCGCGCTGCACGACTTCGCCGACCGGCTGATCCAGTCAGGCAAGCTCAGCGAGTGGCCCCTGCTCCACACGGTCGGGGCGGCGAGCGTGGGCCTGATCGGCGACGAGTTGCGGGTGGACCTCGACTATGCCGAGGACCGGGTCGCCCGCGCCGACCTGAACGTGGTCGCCACCGACGCGGGGCTGCTGATCGAGGCCCAGGGCGGCGCCGAGGAAGGCCCCATCTCCAGCGCCGAGTACGTGCGGCTGCTCACGGCGGGGGTGGAGGCGGTGGGAGCCCTGCTGCGGGAACTCCACCGTCAGTTGTAGGGGGCGACCTCCCCCGGTGCGGTACACTTCCCCCACCGGAGGAGGCTGGCATGAGTGTGACGGGATTTATCGGGCGGGCGCTGCTCGCGAGCATCTTTATCAAAAACGGCCTGGACCACCTTCAGAACCCCGACCCCATCGTGCGCGCGGCGAAAGGGGCCGAGATCCCGGCGCCGGAGCTGGCCGTCAAGGTCAACAGCGGCGTGATGGTCGGCGCGGGCAGCCTGCTGGCGCTAGGCATCGCCCCCGGCCTGGCGAGCACCGCCCTGGCCGTCAGCCTCATCCCCACCACGGTCATCGGGCACCCCTTCTGGGACCGCCAGGGCAAGGAGCGCCAGCACCAGCAAACGCACTTCATGAAAAACCTGGCCCTCTTCGGGGCACTCCTCGCCGTCGGCAGCCGCAAGGGTTAAAGGCGGGTGGGGAAGCCCGGGCGGTCCTCCTCACCCGGGGCCGGGAAGATGAGCCATGACCGACCACAAAACAGGAGAGAACGCCGCCCTCAGCGATGAGGCACAGAACGAAGTTGTCCAGGAGACCATGCAGGGCGGCGAGGGTGAGATGGACGCCAACGGCTTGGGCAAGAACTTCGACCGTGAGGAAAAGCTCGGCGAGCTGCGCGAGAACCTTCAGGGCATGGCGAGCCCTGCAGAGGGCACAGCAGACCAGCCCTGACTCATAGAACAGAGGCGCCATCTGAGCCAGCAAAAAGCTCAGGTGGCGCCTCCTCTAGGGCTGACCCATTAAAGCTCCAGGCCACCTGGCGTGGTCTCTGCCGCCGGGATGGCCGTCACCAGCACCTCGTATTTCCCCGTCACGAAGACCTTGAAGCCGTGTTTCTGGAGAGTCCTCCGAGCTGCGGTCACATCCGCCATAAGGAGGCTGAGGTCAGGCCGGGCGTAGTTCCGCATGCGGGCGCCGTAACTGAGAAAGCCGTCCAGGTAGCGGGCATTCGGGAAGCCCAGGATCAGACCGCCACCGGGCGTCAGATGCTCGCGGCGCAGGGCACGGAGCAGCGTATCCTGCCGAATCCCGGGACTTTGCAGCAGGCTGAGGGCAAGCACGAGGTCAAAATGGCCGAGGTCCGGCACCGGGAGCGTAGTTACATCCAGCGTGCGGAAGGTGGCCTGGGGGTAATGGGTACGGGCCTCCGCCAGCGCCGTCTCTTCCAGGTCAATACCAACCACTTCGAAAGCCCGGCTCGGGAAGGCCAGTGCCAGGGCGTCCAGTTCGCGTCCGGCGTTGACGCCCAGGGCGAGGACACGTCCGCCCGCCGGGGGGTTCACTCGCCGCAACGCTTCGACCAACGTAAACAGGAAAACTGGGTCCTCCAGCTTGTTTACCCGTCCCCAGTGGCCGCCCGTTCCGTAGCCTGCAGTGTCGGGTGCTGACACACCGGCGTAAGCACGGAGCCGCACCCGTACTCGCCCCGCCTCCACCGACTCGGGGGTCAGCAGATGAGCCCCCAACAGATCGGCGAGGTCAGCCCAGGTCTGCCACGGGCGATGCACCCCCAAGGGCGTGGGTTCACCCGCATACAGACCTACCCCCACACCCGGGTCAGGAACCGTAAAGGCCACATCTCCCCCAGCCGCGAGGGCACTCCGCACGGCCGGGAGAATCATGGACATGGATTCATGTGTGAAATAGAGGTCGGCCACAACCGGCGAATTTACCGCACGTAGGGGAGGCCTGCATGGGTAACGAAAAGCCACCACCCGGTTGAGGGTGGGGGGTTGAAGTGGAGCGGGAGACGAGATTCGAACTCGCGACATCTACCTTGGCAAGGTAGTGCTCTACCAGCTGAGCTACTCCCGCGCTGCGTTGTTGAGAAAGGG
>NZ_BFAG01000028.1 GCF_002897375.1 Deinococcus aerius
TGACCGCCCAGCTTACCCTCGGTGCCCACCTCGCGCGCGACTCGCGTGACCTCGCCCGCGAACGAATTAAGCTGGTCCACCATCGTGTTGATGGTGTTTTTCAGGTCCAGAATCTCACCGCGCGCATCGACCGTGATCTTTTTGCTCAGGTCCCCGTTCGCCACGGCGGTCGTGACATCCGCGATATTCCGCACCTGATTCGTCAGGTTGGACGCCATGCCGTTCACGTTGTCGGTGAGGTCCTTCCAGGTGCCGCCGACCCCGCGCACGTCCGCCTGACCGCCGAGACGACCCTCGGTGCCCACCTCGCGGGCGACCCGCGTGACCTCGCCCGCGAAGCTGTTGAGCTGGTCCACCATCGTGTTGATGGTGTTCTTCAGGTCCAGAATCTCACCGCGCGCATCGACCGTGATCTTTTTGCTCAGGTCGCCCGTCGCCACCGCCGTCGTGACCTCGGCGATGTTGCGCACCTGATTGGTGAGGTTCGACGCCATGGAGTTGACATTGTCGGTGAGGTCTTTCCAGGTGCCGCCCACCCCGCGCACGTCGGCCTGGCCGCCCAGCTTGCCTTCCGTGCCCACCTCGCGCGCCACGCGGGTCACCTCGGAGGCGAAGGCGTTGAGCTGATCGGCCATCGTGTTGACGGTGCGGGCCGTCTGGAGGAACTGGCCGTGGATGGCCTGCCCACCGACCTCCAGCGCCATCCGCTGCGACAGGTCGCCGTTCGCCACGGCGGTGATCACGCGGGTCATCTCGCTGGTCGGCCAGACGAGGTCGTCCACCAGCTCGTTCACGCCCTCGATCAGCTCGGCCCAGGCCCCGGTGGTCGGCCCCAGGGGGATGCGCTGGGTGACCTTGCCCTCCTTGCCGACGATGCGGCCCACCCGGGCCACGTCCTGGGCGATGCGCTCGCTGTTTTCCAGCACCTCGTTGAGGCTGTCGGCGATCTTGCCCGCCACGCCCGTCCAGGTGACCGGGAGCCGCACGCTGAAGTCGCCCTTCTTGTAGGCGTTGAGCGCACTCAGCAGGAGGTGTTCGTCGAGGTGACCGAGTTCCGCGGCCTCAGTCATGGCCGGTCCTCGGGGCAGCGGTGACGGACAGGGGGAGAAGGATGAAGGTTTGCACTGGCGACAAGGATACGGAGGCCCCTATGACATCATTCCAACTTAAAGAAGAGGTAAAAGGCCGTGTGCTGGCGGGGATACTCCCCCGTCTGGTAGACGCCCCTGCCCGGTACCGGTCGCCGACCACGATTTTCCCCGGCGGAACGTGTCTGTCACGGGCCGGGGCTGAACGCATTCACTCCTCTGGCAGCGCGGGCGCCCGGCGGACTCCGGGCCGGACCTCCACCCCCATGAGTGAACGTCCTCATGACCGAGTGGGGCCGGGAGGGTTCCTCCAGGGCTTGCAGGTCTTCAGGCGTGCGCCTCAGGTCCAGCGCGGCCACCGCGTCCCGCGTCCTCCGGGTGGTGGGCTGACGGTCAGGAGCGCCTGACCTGCCGCCGCGCCCCGGTTCCCCGCGTGCCAGGATGACGGCGTGTCTGTCCCCGTCTCGCACCCCGCCGCCCGCGCCGCGCCGCCCCCCGCCCTGGGTGCGGGGTTGCTGCTGGTGGTCCTCGCGGTCGCCTTCGAGTCGATGGCGGTGGGCACCGTCTTGCCCCGCGTCGCCGAGGACCTGCGCGGCCTGAACCTCTACGGCTGGGCTTCCAGCGCCTTCCTGCTCTCCAGCCTGGTGGGCGCGGTGCTGTTCGGAACGCTCGCCGACCGCCGGGGGCTGGCGTTCGCGGCCACCCTCGGGCTGGCGGTGTTCGCCCTCGGCCTGCTCGTGGCGGGGGCGGCGCCCGGGATGGGGGTCTTCGTGCTGGGGCGGCTGGTGCAGGGGCTGGGGGCGGGCGGCCTGGGCGCGCTGCCCTTCGCGGTCATCAGCGCCCGCTATCCCGAGTCGGCCCGGGCGCCCATGCTCGCCGCCGTGTCGGGAGCCTGGCTGCTCCCCGCCCTGGTCGGCCCGCTCGTCGCCAGCCTGATCGCCGATGCCTGGTCGTGGCGGGCGGTGTTCTGGGGCCTGGTGCCCGCCCTGGCCCTGGTCGCGCCGCTGTGCGTGCTGCCCCTGCGGGGCGGGGGCCGGGAGCCGGTGCGGGCGGGCGGGGGTCTGCTGTGGCCCGCGCTGGGGCTCGCCCTGGGGGCGGGGTTGCTGGTGGAGGGCCTGCGCCGCCCGGACCTGCTCGCCCTTCCCCTGGTCCTGCTGGGAGGGGGTGGGGTGGGGCTCGCCTCGCGCCGCCTCTTTCCCCGGGGCATGTGGCGCCTCGCCCCCGGCCTGCCCGCCATGCTGATGGTGCGGGGATGGGCGGCCTTCGCGCTGCTGGGCGCCAACTCCTTCCTGCCGCTGGCCCTGCACGAGGGGCGGGGCCTGAGCCTCACCCAGGCGGGCTGGGTGCTGAGCGTGGGCGGCGCGACCTGGACGCTAGGGTCGTGGGTGCAGTCCGGGTTGGAGCGCCGCTTCGGCCCCGGCTCACGTCCGCTGCGGATTCGGCTGGGCATGGTCGTCGTGACGGCCGGGCTGACCGTGACGGCGCTGGCCGCGCTCGGCCACCTGCCCCTGTGGGGCGCGTACGCGGGCTGGTTCGTGGCCGCCCTGGGGATGGGCGTGGGCTACAACAGCAACAGCCTGCTCGCGCTGTCGAGCGCCGGCCCGCGGGAGGCGGGAGGGCTCTCGGCGCAACTGGCGAACATCGAGGTTCTCATGACGGCGGTGGCGGCGGGGGGTGCGGGCGCCCTGATCGTCCGGGCTCAGCCGCTGCACACCGCTTTCGCCCTGGCCTTCCTCGTGGCGCTGCTGGGCTCCCTCGTCGCGTGGGTCGGGGCGGCGCGGGTGGGCGGGCGGTAGCCGGGCAGGGCGGCGCCCCCGTGAACACGGTGGGAACGGAGTTTTACCCCCTTTCCCCGGCGGGCGAGAGGGCAGAAACACGCGCCCAAACGGGGACGCCCCCTACGCCCTCCAGCCGCCCCACGGGCCGTCTTCACGTCTGGAAACGGCACTCTGGCTTCCACCGGTAGATTTCTACCCCGACACATGCAGAAAGCGTCACCTCTCTTCCAACGTGCCCAGTCCTGTTGCGCTCCAGCACGCTTTCCCTGACACATCCCCACCCGGTCCGTTCATCCGGCCTCCCGGTCCTCAGTTCAGGCCCAGGCCCGACCAGAAGTCGCAGCGGTGGTCCTGGCCAAACGTGGTGCTCTCGCTGCTGCCCGTGGGCCGGAAGATCCACACGTTGCCGCGTGAGGCGTCGAAGGGGGTCCACGGGGTGCGTCCGGTGGGGTTGGGGTCCCCCGTCCCCGCGAACCGGGCCCAGGAGGCGCTGAACTCGTCGGACAACCGGCGCTGCTGGGCGCTGAACTGCGCGGGGTCGCCCAGGCCCACGATGGGCGTCTGGAAGGCGTACACCAGGCCGCTGGAGTGAAAGGCCCCCAGGCCGGGCAGGTCGGCGGGCGCCTTCAGGGTGGTCACCGCCTGGGGGTCATTGAACTCGTACGCGGACGTCCTCACGTACCGGGACAGCGAGCGGCTGACCCGCAGCGCCGGACAACTGAACATCGCGTCGGTGAACACCGTGGCGAAGGCAAGCGCCGGGGTGCTGAAGGACCGCCCCGGATATTCGGCCAGGACTCTTCCATTCTTGGCCGCCCCCACGAGCAGCCCACTGGCACCCCAGTACTGCCACAGTTGGATGGGCTTTCCTGCCGGCGCGGCCAGCGAGATGAAGAGCCGCCCCTCGTCGTGGTTGCTGCCGACCATCACCGGCACCCGGTTGAACGCCCCCGTGTCAAAGGCTTCTCCCAGCGTGCGAGGGAGCAGGGAGGTGCCGTACACCGGCGACCACACCAGGTTGCCCAGCCCCCGCAGGCCGGGCACAGCGGTCGTGGCGACCGTCCGGGCGTCCAGCCCGCGCAGGCAGGCCACGCCGCCCGTGCGGCAGCCCAGCCGGGCGGCGTAGGCGACGTTGCGCCGGGACGCCTGGGCGGCCGTCACGGTGTTGTTGGGGCTGGCGCACAGCCCGCTCTGGATGATGGCCTTCTGGAACAGCCCCGCCGACGCCGGGGAGGCGAGGTGGGCGCACACGCTCATGCCGCCCGCCGATTCCCCGAAGAGGGTGACGTTCCCGGGGTTCCCCCCGAAGGCGGCGATGTTGCGCCCGACCCAGCGCAGGGCGGCCTGCTGGTCGAGGAGGCCGTAGTTGCCCGAGGTGCCCTCCGCGGACTCGGCGTCCAGGCCCGGATGCGCCAGGAAGCCCAGGGCCCCCAGGCGGTAGTTGAGGGTCACGACCACCACGCCGTGCTTCTGAACGAGGACGCTGGGATCGTACTCGCTGCCCGCCCCAATGGTGAAGCCGCCACCGTGAATCCACACCATGACGGGGAGGCGCGCGGCGGATGTGGACTGGGCGGGGGCGTAGACGTTGAGGTACAGGCAGTCCTCGCTGCCCTTCACGTCCCCCTTGGTCTCCCCCGGGACGTCGAAGAGGCCGACCACGACCTGGGTGCAGACCGGACCGAAGGTGGTGGCCTCCCGGGGAACGGTCCAGGTGGGGCCGGGCTGGGGCGCTTTCCAGCGCAGGTGGCCGACGGGTGGGGCGGCGTAGGGGAGGCCCAGGAAACGGCGCACCTCGCCCCGCTGTTGACCCCGCACCGGCCCCTGGTCGGTGGGGACGGCGGGTTGTTGGGCGTGGGCCTGAACACCCAGCAGCGTGGCGAGCAGGAACAACAGCGCAGTCCGGGTCATGACCCTCCCTGAAGGTCGAGGTGGAGTGGTTGCTCAAACTCTACTACAAAAGATTGTGCACTTACTTTTGGCCCGGAGGTGGTGTGCCGGGTGGAAGACGGGGGATGAGCCGGGAGGCCGGTCCCGCCAAAGGGGTGGGGCGCCCGAAGAACCGCTGGTGTAGAACACGGTGGCCCGCACGGAGCCTGAGCGAACAGGCGCCTCGCCTTGTGTGGGACCTTGTGCAAACCCCCAACGGACGTTTCCGAGCGGATGGGGGAGAACGCGTTCCACCCGTTCCCGCCGCCCACCTACAGCAGACCCCGCCGGAGGGCCTGCACCGCCACCTGGGTGCGGTCGGCGGCCCTGAGCTTGACGAGGATGTCCTGCACGTGCAGCTTGACGGTGCTCACGCTGATTCCAGGCGGCTGAGCGATCTTCCTGTTGCCCTGGCCGTCCGCGATGAGGCGCAGCACCTCCGTTTCGCGGGGGGTCAGGGGAGAGGTGGCGTGGGGCACGCGGATGCCGCCGAGGACGTGGTGGGCCACCTGCGGGTCAAGGTAGGCACTTCCCGCGGCGGCGCGGATGGCGAGGAACAGCAACTCGGGGGCGGCGTTCTTGAGGCAGTAGGCGTCCGCGCCCGGCGCGAGGGCCGCGAACACCTCGTCGCGCAGGTCATGGGCGGTGAGCATGACGATCCGCACCTCCGGCCAGCGCCCGGCGATCTCGGCCGCGGCCCTGATGCCGTCCATGCCGGGCAGGCCGATGTCGAGCGCCGCCACGTCCACCTCGGTCTGACTCAGCCGCTCCAGCCCCCCCCTCGCCGCTGCGGGTCTCGGCGACCACCCTCAGATCGGGTTCGAGGTTGATCGCCGCCCGCAGGCCATCGCGGGTGAAGGCATGGTCCTCAACGAGCAGGACGCGGATGAAGCGCTGGAGCAGTGGCCCTTCGCGTCCGGGCGGCACGCCCGGCCCCGTGTCGAGGACGCTCAGCACCGCCTCATCCCCCTCGCTCCTGAGTGTCACCCGCACCGTGCCGCCCGCCGGGCTGAAGCGCACGGCGTTTTCCAGCAGGTTCTGCTCCGCGCGGCGCAGGTCGTGCCCCCGGCACGTTCCTGAAGCTGCGAGATCACGCCGAGCGTCACCTCCCGCAGGTCGACGCTCCGCGGCTCGTCCTCGGCCTCCCCGCTCTCGTATTTGGCGACCAGGAGGAGCTGATCGGTGAGCGCCAGCAGGGGCGTGCGCAGGTCGTGGGAAAAGGCGTAGATCAGGTCTTGCAGCAGTTCGCCGCGTTCCTGAAGCTGCGCCTGACGCCCCCGCAGGTCGTCAAGCAGGGCGGTCCCAGCCCCGTGGGCGGTGTGGCGGGCACCCTGGTGCGCTTTGTGCAGGACGCTCACGCCACCCAGGTCGTCATGGGTGAGACCAGCCACTCGCGCCTGACCGAGTTCCTGCGTGGCGACATCATCAAAACCGTTCTGCGGGAGACGCGCGACGTGGACATGTACGTCATCCGCCGGGACTAAGCGGCGCGGGTGGAGCGGTCCTCTCCATCTTCCGCCTCAGCCCGTGCTCTCGCCCCCACGACGAGCTGGCGCGGCTTCCCCGGCGCCACTCTCGCCCCGTAAGGCTGCAGTTTGAGGAAGAGGCGCATCCTCCCCCCATCACCGGCTCGCCCCAGGGGAAAAGAGAAAAAACGCATCAATCACAGTTGGCAGGACACACCCGCGCCCTGATGCCACTTTCCTATCAAATGGAAAGCATTGCGACCTCACTTCTGTCCGATTAAAGGTTCACACGACTTGCAAGAAACAAGTGCAAAACTAGACAGCCTGTCTAGGTGTTTCGACCGCAGCACATTTTTTTCACATGGTAAACCTGGCGCGTCGGCAAATTCAGGCAGGTCCCGCAGTCCAACCCTCCGGAGGTTCAGGATGAACTCGCGTATTGCACTCGGCACCCTTGGTCTGGCGCTCCTTCTCGCCTCCTGCGGCCAGCAGACGGCGGGCACACCCTCCGACACCGCCCAGGCGGGCGCGCCCGTTCTGGGGACGAGCAACCCCGACGCGATTCCCGGGCAGTACATCGTGGTGTTCAAGGATGGGGAGGGCTCCCCGAACCTGGGCGCGCAGGACACGGGGGGGCTGATTCGCAGCCTGGGCCTCGACCCGCAGGGCATCACCGTGCAGCACCTCTACTCCCAGGCACTCAGCGGCTTCGCGGCCAAGCTCAGCGCCCAGAACCTCGCCAAGCTCCAGGCGGATTCGCGCGTGAAGTACATCGAGCAGGACGGCGTCATGCGGATGTCGGCGACCCAGAGCGGCGCGACCTGGGGCCTGGACCGCATCGACCAGCGCAACCTGCCGCTGGACGGCAACTACACCTACAGCACCACCGCCAGCAACGTGAAGGTGTACATCATCGACACGGGCATCAACACGGCGCACACGGCCTTTGGCGGGCGCGCGGTGTGGGGCACGAACACGACGGGCGACGGGAACAACAGCGACTGCCAGGGGCACGGCACGCACGTCGCCGGGACGGTGGGGAGCAGCACCTGGGGTGTCGCCAAGGGCGTGCGGCTCGTGGCCGTCAAGGTGCTGGGCTGCGACGGCTCGGGCACCAACTCCGGCGTCATCGCGGGCGTGAACTGGGCGGTGAGCAACAAGGGGAGCAGCCCCGCCGTGGCGAACATGAGCCTGGGGGGCGGCTTCAGCCAGGCCGTGAACGACGCGGTGAATAGCGCCGCCAGCAGGAATCTCGTCATGGCCGTCGCGGCGGGCAACGAGAAGCAGAATGCCTGCAACGTCTCCCCGGCGAGCGCGGCGAGCGCCATCACGGTGGGCGCGACCACCAAGACCGACAGCCGTGACACGGGCTACAGCAACTACGGCTCGTGCCTGGACATCTTCGCTCCCGGCACGGGTATTACCTCCGCCTGGATCGGCTCGACGACCGCCACGAACACGATCAGCGGCACGAGCATGGCGACCCCGCACGTGGCGGGTGCGGCGGCCCTGATCCTGGCGTACAACCCTTCCTACACGACCGCCCAAGTGACCAGCACCATGCTGAACAATGCGACGACCGGCAAGGTCACGAACGCGGGCACGGGCAGCCCCAACCGCCTGCTGTACCGCTCCTACTGAAGGGCGCCCCAGTCCGGCGCGTGGGTGGCCTGATCCTCCGGTCACCCCGCGCCGGGCCTCTTGTTCGGGCGCCAGGCGTCCACAACCATCCTCACCAGATCTGGAGACCACCCATGAAGCGAATCGCCGGAAGTCTGCTGGCCCTCACCCTCGTTCTCGCGGCCTGCGGGACAGCACCCTCGGCGCAAAGTACCCCCCTCGCGCCCCAGGCCGTCAGCGGCGGCAACATCGACACGTGGCGCAGGCAGGTCATCTACCTCACCCTGCCCGACCGCTTTGCCAACGGGAATACGGCGAACGACAACCTGGGGCAGCCGTACTGCTTCGACCCCAACTGGCCGCTCAAGTTCCACGGCGGGGACCTGGCGGGCCTGCGCTCGAAGCTCTCCTATATCAAGGGCATGGGGGCCACGACCCTCTGGACCACGCCCGTCTACGCGCAGGTGCCCGAGGTCAACCCCGGGACCCCAGGCGCCTCGTGCGGGTATCACGGGTACTGGCCGAACTTCAGGAACCCGGGCGACCTCGCCGTCGAGCCCAAGCTGGGGACCGGGAGTGACCTGGGCGGGCTGATTACCGACCTGCATGGCAACGGCATGAAATACATGATGGACATGGTCGCCAACCACGCCGGGTACGGGGCGAGCGTCGCGCAGACCCATCCGTCGTGGTTCCACGGCAACTGCACCGGGGACGACGTGACCTGCCCGCTGGCGGGGCTGCCGGACTTCCGCCAGGAGGACGGCACGGTGGCGAACTACCTCACCACCCTGAGCAAGAACTGGACGAGCGCCTACGCGATTGACGCCATCCGCATGGACACGGCCAAGCATGTCCCGCTGGGCTACTGGCAGGGCAGTTGGGTGCCCGGCGTCCTCGCCGCCCGGCCCAACACCTTCCTGCTCGCCGAGGCTTTCCTGACGGGCGGCGCGTCCCAGCTCAAGCCCTTCTACGACGCGGGGTTCGACAGCACCTTCAACTTTCCGCTGCGGAACGCGCTGGTGAGCAGCTTTGCCCGGGCGGGGAGTCTCGACGCGGTCGCGGGCAGCGTGCAGGACTACGTGGGGACGCTGGGGCTGGACCGCGCGCTCCTCACCGTCAACCTGCTCGACAACCACGACGTGCCGCGCTTCCTGAACGAGCCCGGCTACGGGGTGGCCGAGGACGAGATTCGCCGCCGCTACCACCTGGGCCTGGGCGCCCTCTTCACCCTGCCGGGCATTCCGCAGCTCTACTACGGGAACGAGATCGGGATGTACGGCGGCGCCGACCCCGACAACCGCCGCGACATGCCCTCGTGGGCGTGGACGAGCACCGGGCGCGGCGGCACCTACAGCGGCTTCCTGCCCAACCCCGGCCTGACGTACAACCTCGTGCAGAAGCTCGCGGGCATTCGCACGAATAACCCGGCCCTCTGGAAGGGCTCCTACGCTGAGCTGTGGCGTCCCAACGGCGGGACGAACGTGTTCGCGTTCTACCGCGGCTACACCGACAGCACGGCCGCCAGCCGGATCGTCGTGGTCTTCAACAACAACGCCGCCAGCGCGAGCGTCAGCCTGAATATCGGCGCGAACACCGGCATCAGCAGCGCCGACCGCTCCTCCCTCGCCAGCCGGACCTTCGACGACCAGGCCGGGCAGGGCGCCCCGGCAACCGTGACGAGCAGCGGCGGGTCGCTGACGGTCAGCCTGCCGGCCAAGACGTTCGCCATCTACAAGGCGCGCTGAGCCGCTGCCCCAGGGTGGGGCGGGACGGGCAAGCGATCCCGGGTTCAGCGCTCAACCCCCGATTGATCATCACTGGGCCCGGTCATGGGAACGGCCCCGCGGGCGGACGGCGTTACTTATTCATCCCGCGACTGACGGTCCCAAGGCCTCTGCGGCATCCCGCCGCTCCTGCGTGTGCACCCTTGACGAACCCGCGGGGACCCGGCGTGGCCCGGAGCAGCGAGAATCTTGTGAGGCTCCCCCGGGTATAACGGCAGCCTGATGGCCATCCCTCCCACCCCCCGCCCGTCGCGGTTCGCACCCCCCGCCCAAGCTGGGCGAGGTGGGCCCGGGGTGGCGGCATGAGGGGGTGGCGGGTGTGGTCCAGGCTGGGCGGGCTGGTCCGGGGCCCGGGCGTGCCCGACGAGGACGGGTGGCGGCGCAGCCTGCTCGTCGCGCTCCCCTTCGCCATCCTCGCCTTCGTCCTGGGTGCGGTGCTCGAACCGCTGGGCCGCCCCCCCTACCTGCTCGACAGCGTGGCCTACCCCCTGCTCGCCCTGGGCCTCGGCGCGCTCGAACTGATCCTCTTCCTCCGCCCGGGCAGCACCCCGCGCGTCGTGTTCGCCATCATCCTGAGTTGCAGCGGGTTTTTCCTGA
>NZ_BFAG01000029.1 GCF_002897375.1 Deinococcus aerius
GCGGCGCGACATCGCGCTCGGGTGAATTTCAGCTCCCTAACGTTCGGGGAAATCGTTGAAACTCGGTGATCCAGGCCTCGATGCTCTCCTCGCCGGTCAATTTCAGTCCCCTAACGTTCGGGGAAATCGTTGAAACTCGCTGATCGGTTCGCCGCCCCGGGCCACGGTCGCCAATTTCAGTCCCCTAACGTTCGGGGAAATCGTTGAAACATGTGGGGGATCGGAAAGGCGACGACCGCCGGGATATTTCAGTCCCCTAACGTTCGGGGAAATCGTTGAAACCCGCCCCTGCGGCAGAGGGGGTGAGCCATGACTGAATTTCAGTCCCCTAACGTTCGGGGAAATCGTTGAAACCCAGCCCAAAAGCTGCCGCCTGCCCAGCATGGTCAGATTTCAGTCCCCTAACGTTCGGGGAAATCGTTGAAACCGAGCAGATCATTGCCGAGGTCGAGACGGCGCCCCAATTTCAGTCCCCTAACGTTCGGGGAAATCGTTGAAACGGCGCTCGACCTCGGGGATGGCGGTCAGCGCTAGGAATTTCAGTCCCCTAACGTTCGGGGAAATCGTTGAAACCTACGGCAAGTTCGTCGTCCCCTGAGCCCGAGCCGGATTTCAGTCCCCTAACGTTCGGGGAAATCGTTGAAACTGCCACTGCCGCTGCTCGGCGGCCGTCTGCGCGGTCAATTTCAGTCCCCTAACGTTCGGGGAAATCGTTGAAACGGCTGATTTTTCCCCCTTTTCGAGAGGGCAGAAGTTGTCATGCAACTCGCCTCGACGTGGAGGACGGCATTCATTCTACCCGCTGGCGGCGTTCGCAAAAGCCGGAGAACGCCTCCAACCTGGCGATTTGCGGCGCGTGGAGGACGTGACCCGGTCCGGGCAGTCTGCCCTGCCCGGGCATCCAGGGGGAGCCTCTCCCGGAAATGCCCACCAGGACGGATCGCAAATCGCGGGGCTCTGGCGGCAACTCCCTCTCTTGCGGTCATGGGCCGTAGCGCGCCAGCAGTTCCCGTGCCTCGCCCAGCCAGAGGTCGCGCACCCATGCGGGCGACAGGACCTCGACCCTCGGCCCCCAGCCGCGAATCCAGGCCATGACCTCGACGGGCAGGTGGTCGCGGTTGAGGGGCGCCCTGAGCCGCAGCACATAGCACGGGCCGTCCATGCTGCCCTCTATCTGGCCCGGCCAGCGGCGGTAGGCGACGTAAGGCACCGCCTCCGGGGCGAACCGGAGCGTGACCTCGCAATGTTGCCCGCCGCCGATAATGCCCCAGGCCCCGTCAAGCTCGTCGCGGGGGTCGAAGGGAAGCTCGGGGCTGGATTGTCCGGTCAGCCGCGCCGCGTCCACGAAGCGGGAGAGGTGAAAGGTCTTGACCCTCTGCTCGCCGCGCCGCCGAGCGAACACGTACCAGTCGAGGTTGGTGCGGTTGATCTCCATGAACACCACGTCGGCCTCGCCGGTGTTCGGCTCCTCGCCCGGTTTCCGGTAGCTGAAGCGCACGGGTTCGCCCCGGCACCACGCGGCGGCCAGCGTTTCCAGGATACGCGGGGTGTCGCCCGAGGGCGGCGTGAGCGAGCGCAGGGACACCGCGCGCAGCCGGGCGGGAAGTTGCCCGCTCAGTTCGAGCAGCGTCTCGTGGTAGAGGCGGCTGGGCGTGGGCGCGTGGTGGTGCAGCAGCCGCAACAGCGCGTGGTGGATGACCGCCCGCACCGGGTCGTTCTGGACCTCCCGGGTGTGCCAGGGCCGCGCCAAGAAGTACCGGGCGGGGCGTTCGTCGGTTTGCAGCACGTCCCGGCCCTCGCTGATGAGCAGGCGGCGGTCACGCTGGACCTCCTGCTGCTGACACCCCAGCCGTTCGGCGAGTTGCGCCGTGGTCAGCGGCCCCTCCTCGCTCAGCAGGGCGATCAGCCGAAGCAGGCGGCGCCCCTGCTCGCGCTTGCGGGTCAGCGTCATCCCGCCGCCTCCAGGTCGTACAGGCCCGCGCCGAAGTGCGCCCACTTGCCCATCCCAAGCTGCTCACCGAGCCGCAGCAGGGGGGCGAACGGCCTGAAGTCCCCCCGGTACTCCACCGTGCCCACCAGGCCCTCCATGTTCGTCTTCTGACCGGGTCGGCTCCCCTTGCGGAGCTGCGAGACGAGGCGCACGTCCTGCCGAACGGTCTCGACCCCTCGGGCCAGGAGGGGTAGCCGCGTGAAGTCGGCCCCCAGGCTGGCCGCGCCGCCGTAAAGCTGCTCCAGGTTGCCCACCCGCCGTTGCAGCGCCCGCAGCAGGACGGGGAAATGTAGGTCCCGGGCCATCTGCCCGCCCGCCCTCAGGTGCAGCGGCGAACGCAGGTGCAGGCGCAGCCCTTCCCCCGGCACCGGCGGCAACTCCCCCGCCCGCAGCAGGAGGGGGGAGAGGTTCACATCCAGGTCCGCGCCCCGCAGCAGGGTGACCTCCTCCCCCGTGTAGGGCTGCACGCTCCGCACCTCTTCCAGCTCCAGCCGTCCCCGCGTGTGCCCCAGCCCCTCCCGGCCCACCTCGCGCAGCGCCGCCAGCAGGTACGGCAGTTGCGTGACCGCCTGCCCCACCACCACCAGCCCGAAGGTGAGCGCCTCGCCCGCCCCCAGGTGCCGCTCCTCGCCGTACGCCACCCGGAAGATGATGGGGCGCGGCGGGGTTCCCAGCGAGGCCACCTGGAGGCTCTCCGGCAGCCGGGGCGCGTAGCTCAGGCCGTAGGGACAGATGGTCTGGAGGGGGCAGCCCTGGCACGTCTCCCTCTGCGGCTGCGTGCAGGCCAGCCGGTACAGCGCCCGCCCGAACGCGCCCTCCAGCTTGGAGCCGGGGAAGGGCGGCAGGTGCACCGGCTCCAGCGCCCGCAGGCTGACGCACAAGGCGGCAAAGGGGAGGTCGAGGGGGAGCATGGGAGGAGTCTAGAGGGAGAGTGCCTCACTCGGAGACGCCTCTTTGCCCGCGCTCATACATGGTGGAAGAAGGTGCGCTCGCGCCGCGCCTCCCGCAGCACGCTCACGGTGAAGTGGGCGAGGGTGGTTCGAAGCGCATTCATGGAGAAGCCCGCCCACGGTGCGGACAGGTCAAGTGGGGACAGCTCCGGGTGGGCCAGCGCCGGCGTGAGGACGCGCATGGGGCGGTCAGTGGCGGCCAGCAGACACAGGCTGAAGCTGAATCTCGGTATCGGGGAACGAGGCGATCAGCTTGAGTTCGCCCCCCAGCGCCCGGACGTACTCGCGCAGGGTGCTGAGGTACATATCCTCCCGGTGTTCCAGCCTGGAGATGGTGGCCTGCTCGGTGTTCATCGCCTGCGCCACCTCAGCCTGCGTCCGTTCCCGGGCGCGGCGCAACTCGGCCAGTCGCATCTCCAACAGCATGGCCTCGGCGCGTGCGGCGGCGCGT
>NZ_BFAG01000031.1 GCF_002897375.1 Deinococcus aerius
GGTCCGCCTGGTTGCGCCGCGCCCCGTTCCCCGCACCCCGCCAGGCCGAGCAGGGCGCCGAGTACCAGCGTCGCCGGGGCCAGGGTGCGCGCCAGGCGCGGCGCCCGTCTCATCGCACGACCTCGATGCCCGAGAGGCTGGGGAAGTCGGTGGTCGCCTTCAGGGTGATGCTGAGCTTGCGGTCACTGACCTGCACGTTGTCGAGCGTCTCGACGAGCGCCGTGTAGCGGCCGCCGCTCTTCTGGAAGATGTCCAGGCTGCTGATGCGGAGCGCCCCCTCGGCGTAGACATCGAACACCCGGCGGCCCGCCTCGTTCCAGTTCAGCTCGGCGAAGTGCAGTTTGACCTGATAGCTGCCGTTGTTGATGGGGATGTCGAACGAGATGATGCGCTGGTCCTGCGGCACGCTGAGGTCGGAGGTGCGGCCGCGGTAGGTCTGGTACAGCCGGTCGTTGTCGGTGCCCAGGATATCCCCGGTGTAGGCCGTCGTCGGCTCGTTGATGGCGGTGCTGGGCGTGTAGATCGCGTCGCCGTTTCGGTCCTTGTCGGGCAGCCACACGTTACCCCCCGGGTCGGCAAAGGCCGCCGCGCCCGTGCCCGTCGTGAAGTTCGTGCCGCTGGGGCCACCCACATTGATCAGCAGGGGCGCGGGCTTGATGTTGGAGATGACGTAGTTGTTGTCGTTGTAGTCGTAGTTGATCCCCGAGTAGTCCATGATTACGTAGTACGTGTTGGGGATCAGCACCCCCGCGCGGTCCTTGACCGGGAAGAAGCGGATGTGCTGGCCGCAGGGGCGCGCGCACCCGTTGTTGCGGTCGGCGGTCTGGCTGTTCTGGGCGGCATCGCTCCACTCGCCGTCCACCTTGAAGCCGAAGGTCTTGGCGGCCGGGGTAAAGGAGCGCAGACCGATGGGCGCCAGGGAGCCGTTCAGACGCGGCAGGACCGTCTGCCCGTCAACACCCGCGTGGGTGAAGATCGTGGTGGTGCCGGAGCTGCCCTTGGGATGCCAGGCCAGGGTCGCCGTGTTGCCCTGGGTGTGGTAGGCCGTGAGCTGCCGCACGGTCACGGGCTGGGTCTCGTCGGCCCGCTGCCAGTACGCCGAGATCACCTCGTCGCCCTGTGGCCGCACCAGGCCCTTCTGGTTGATGCTGGACTCGCCGCCCAGGAACGAACCCGTGTAGCCGAACGCCTCGCGGATCTGGAAGATCGTCGGTTCCTGCCCGTTCTCGGATTGGCTCTGCCACAGGCCCGTGAGCTGCACGGGCAGGCTGGGCGTGTTCGGGTCGTTCGTGTTCACCGTCAGGGTGCCCTTGTGCAGCTTGTCGTTCGACGCCGTCAGGCCCTCGGCGACGAAGCGCACCCGCACGTCGGTCGAGGTGCCGGGCGCGAGGTCGATGGGCAGCGTAACGGCCGGGTCGAGCGCCCACGCCCCGCTGATGGGCAGCGAGCCGATGCGCAGGGTGGCGGTCCCGGTGTTCTTGATCCGCAGGGTGACGAGGTTGTGGACCCCGTTGCTGGGGGGAGAGGCGAGGCTGCCGATGCGGCTGAACACCAGCCGGTCATTCCACGGCCCTCCGTCACGGTTCTCGATCTCGACCTTCGCGGTCCCGCCGCTGCCCGGCCGGGTCGCGCTCGCACTCGCTGCCGGGGAAGGGTTGCCGCTCGTATCGACCGCGACCACCTGGTAGTACACCGTGACGCCCTCGGGCACGTTGTTGTCGGTGTAGGTGGAGTCCTTGATGGGCTGCGGCGTCAACGTCTGGAAGGGGCCGCTGGGCGAGGACCCCGCCAGCACCTTGTACCCCGCCAGGTCGGCCTCGGTGTTGTCGTTCCAGTCGAGCGTGATGCCCGCGCCCACCACCGCCGCGTTCAGCCCCGTCGGGGTGGCGGGCGGGGTAGTGTCGGTCGAG
>NZ_BFAG01000033.1 GCF_002897375.1 Deinococcus aerius
CGTTTTGACTTCGAGATTCTCCCCATGAGGCACTGTGGCACAGCGAGCGTCACCCCTCGTTAGTCCGCCGCACTCACCCACCAGCAGTTCGCTCAGGCAGTCCACCACACCGTGACGGCCCCCCACCATCGCCTTCCCACAGACGATCAGCGCCTAGGCGTCCCGGAGGCGAATCCAATGTGCCTCCCATACGGAGAAATCACGGCTTCCCCCGCCGTCCACACCTGCTGAATCGTTGATTCGCCTTCCTCAATCAGGGGTGGAGCCAGTCACGATCTGGACGGGCCAACTGGCGAGCGTTGTTATATGCCATGTCCAGGGTTAAACAGGTGGACGCTCGGTAAAAGGCACCCAAGTCCTCAACAACCAACGCGAGGTCGGCGACGCCAGGCCGTGTCAGGCAGAGTGGCAACAAGAGTTGAACGCGCCCCCAATAGTATTGAGGGATCGCGGCCTTGTAATTGCGGCGTACTCGCTCGACAGCGTTCATGATCGCGCCCTGCAAAAAGGTCTGGAGTTGGTAATTGTCCATCTGCCGGTACGGGTCTGGAAAACGCTCCTTATTGTCACTGATGATGTGTTCCACGTTCGTTCGGAGTTCCTTGCGGTGGTCAAAAACTAAGACAGCCGGGTCATCGAAATAGTGCGCCATCTCTGGTAGGGCGGAGAAGGCGTTCATTCGCATCTCTCCACGGCGGCTCCAGCTCACAAGAAACCAGGGCTGAGCATCTGGCCGTTGGTTAGGGGCGGCGAAGGCGTAGATCGCCTCCTGATTGGGTGTGACTAAGCCAGTGTTGAAGGTCATCGCTTGTCCGTCGTCGGACGTCACGATTTTGGGTTGGTGCGGGCGCTGTCGGGTTTCCTCAGCCAGACGCTTATAGGTGTAGCGCAGGTAGTTGAGCAAGACAGGGTACTGTTCCTGAGTGCGAACGTGCTGATAACTCCAGTCCTCTGGTTCCGCAAGTTGCGCCAGTTCCTCCAGGCGAGCGGGAGTTGGAATGTGGATCAGGTCTCGTAAAAGTTCTGGGAGATTAGTGAGCGTCACAAGACTATTTGACCATTTCTGGCGGGCATCGAGAGGCCTCCTGTGTTTCGTGGTTCACCCCACTAGGGATGGCCGGTGACGAGACGACCAGAAACACGGTCTCACCCCTAACCAATTCCAGCCGCCAGGAGAATGGTCGGGGCGAGCCGCTCTGGAGCCTATAACAACTTCTCAGTGCGTCTTGCGCTACTTCTTAGCCTTGGCGCTGCGCCCTCGCGTGGACTTGGCTCCCTTGCCGCGCGTTTTCTGTGCGCGCGACTTTGCCGAGCTGCTGGCCCTTTGTCATAGGCGGTCCTGCATCTTGCG
>NZ_BFAG01000034.1 GCF_002897375.1 Deinococcus aerius
TTTACTCCAGGACCTTGGTGACGACGCCGGCGCCGACGGTGCGGCCACCCTCGCGGATGGCGAAGCGCAGCCCTTCTTCCATGGCGATCGGCTTGATCAGCTCGACGGTAAAGGTGACGTTGTCGCCCGGCATCACCATCTCCACGCCCTCGGCCAACTCCACCACACCGGTCACGTCCGTCGTGCGGAAGTAGAACTGCGGACGGTACCCCCCGAAGAACGCCGAGTGACGCCCCCCCTCATCCTTCGAGAGCACATACACGCTGGCCTCGAACTTGGTGTGCGGCTTGATGCTCCCCGGCTTGGCCAGCACCTGACCCCGCTCCACGTCGTCGCGAGCGACGCCGCGCAGCAGCACGCCCACGTTGTCCCCCGCCATGCCCTGATCCAGCAGCTTGCGGTGCATCTCCACACCCGTCACCGTGGTCTTCTTGGTGTCCCTCAGGCCGACGATCTCCACTTCGTCCTGCACCTTCACCACCCCGCGCTCCACACGCCCCGTCGCCACGGTGCCGCGGCCCGTGATGGTGAACACGTCCTCGACCGGCATCAGGAAGGCCTTGTCGGTGTCCCGCTCGGGGGTGGGGATGTACGAGTCGATGGCGTCCAGCAGTTCCCAGATCTTGTCCACCCACGGGTTCTCGCCGCGGTTGGTCTTGGGGTTGGCCTGCAGCGCTTCCAGCGCCTGCAGGGCGCTGCCCTTGATCACCGGCAGGTCATCCCCGGGGAACTCGTACTTGCTCAGAAGCTCGCGCACTTCCATCTCCACCAGCTCCAGCAGCTCCTCGTCGTCGACCATGTCCACCTTGTTCATGAACACGACGATGTAGGGCACGCCCACCTGGCGCGCCAGCAGGATGTGCTCGCGGGTCTGGGGCATCGGGCCGTCCGCGCTGGACACGACCAGGATGGCGCCGTCCATCTGCGCCGCACCGGTGATCATGTTCTTGACGTAGTCGGCGTGACCGGGGCAGTCGACGTGGCTGTAGTGGCGGGCGGGGGTGTTGTACTCGACGTGCGCGGTGTTGATGGTGATGCCGCGGGCCTTTTCCTCGGGCGCCTTGTCGATCTGGTCGTAGGCCAGCTTCTCGACGCTGGGGTCCATCGCCGCCGCCGTAAAGGTGATGGCCGCGGTCAGCGTGGTCTTGCCGTGGTCCACGTGCCCGATCGTCCCCACGTTCACGTGCGGCTTCGTCCTCTCAAACGTTCCTTTTGCCATGTTTATTCCTCC
>NZ_BFAG01000035.1 GCF_002897375.1 Deinococcus aerius
TGACATTGCCCCCGTTTTGAGGTCCAGCGCTGAGACCCCAGGTAGAACAGGGGGAGCGTATGGGCAAGGAACGACACAGTGAAGAGAAGATCCTCGAAATCCTCGGGCGGATCGAGAACGGTGAAGCCATCGCGGCCGTGAGCCGCTCGACCGGGATCAGCCGCAAGACCATCCAGAACTGGAAGGCCACCTACAGCCGTCAACCCAAAAGCGACGACGCCAAGCGGCTTAAACAGCTTGAAGACGAAAATGCCCGGCTGAAGAAGCTGGTCGCCGACCTGGCCCTGGACAACGCGATGCTGAAAGACGTCGTGGGAAAGAAGTGGTAGCGCCCGTGCAGCGCCGTGAAGCGGCGCGCT
The DNA here is from genome assembly GCF_002897375.1 of Deinococcus aerius. Lineage (NCBI taxonomy): Bacteria > Thermotogati > Deinococcota > Deinococci > Deinococcales > Deinococcaceae > Deinococcus > Deinococcus aerius. The sequence goes on from NZ_BFAG01000035.1 coordinate 360, forward strand.
ACCTCCAGCAGCAGCACGGCGTCAGTGAACGGCGAGCCTGCCGCGTGCTCGGCTTCGGTCGCTCGTCGCATCGCTACAAGGTTCGCAAAAACGATCAACACCTGGTCGAGCGGCTCCAGAAACTCGCCGAAGAGCGCCCTCGGTTCGGGTACCGTCGGCTGGAGGTGCTCTTGCGCCGTGAAGGCCAGATCGTCAACCACAAGCGGGTCTACCGCGTCTACAAGGCCCTAGACCTGACGGTCAGGAAAAAGACCCGCAGAAAGCGGGTCGTGCAGCGCCGTACGCCACTGAAGGCACCGTCGGCGGCCAATCAGCGCTGGAGTACCGACTTCGTGAGCGACCAGCTCGCCAGCGGACAACGTTTCCGGGTCTTGAACGTCGTGGACGACTTCACGCGCGAGTGCATCGTGTGCTTCGCCGACACGTCCATCACGGGCGACACCGTCGCCCGTCTGCTGGGGGAAGCCGTGAGGGAACGGGGGAAACCGAAGGTCCTGATCAGCGACAACGGCCCGGAGTTCACCAGTCGTGCCCTGGATGCCTGGGTCCACCAGCAGGGCATCGAGCGGCACTTCATCGACCCGGGAAAACCTGTGCAGAACGCCTACATTGAGTCCTTCAACGGACGCCTTCGGGACGAGTGCTTGAACCAGAACTGGTTCGTCAGTCTGCCGCAGGCCCGACTGATCTTGAGCGTGTGGCGGCGGGACTATAACGGGGTTCGGCCGCACAGCTCGCTGGACAACCTGGCACCGCAGGAGTTCGCCCGCCGTTCGACGGGCTGAGGTAGCCTTCCATGAGGGGTCCGGACTGGACCACAAAATGGGGCAGGCTC
>NZ_BFAG01000036.1 GCF_002897375.1 Deinococcus aerius
TCAAGTACGTGGGGATCTTGTTTTGGGCGCCGGCGGGGTTGTCGGTGCCCGCGGAGATGACCGAGACGTACTTCTGGGTCCCGGCGCTGTACGTCCTGTCCTTTTTCGTCCCCCACGTCCGCGGCGGGCGCCTGGTCTCCTTCCTGTTCTTCGGCCTGACGCTGCTGCTGAGTGTGGCGTACGTGGCCCTGCACCTCGGCTCGGGCCTGGACACCACCGTGGTGTTCGCCCTGACCCAGTACAACCTGGCCAACCTGACCTTGCTGGCGCTGGCCCACGCCTTTCTGGGCTTCAAGGAGCGGGTGGTGCGCGCCGAGGCGAGGGCCGAGACCCTGCAACGCCTGGCCTACACCGACCTGCTCACCGACCTCCCCAACCGCCGGCACTTCGACCTCGCGCTGGCCGAGACGCTGGCGGGGGCGCAGCGGGCGGGGCAGCCGCTGGCGCTGCTGTTCGTGGACATCGACGGCTTCAAGCTGATCAACGACACCCTGGGCCACGAGGCGGGCGACGAGGTGCTGCGGCGGCTGGCGGGGCGCTTCCGGGCGTTCTGCGGGGGGACGGACCTGTGCGTGCGCATCAGCGGGGACGAGTTCGTGGTGGTGCTGCCGGGTCGGGGGCGGGACGAGGCGGTGGCGGCGGCGCGCGGGCTGCTGGGGCAGTTGGGTGGCCCCCTGCACGTGCAGGGGGCTGCCGTGGCGGTGAGCGCCAGCATCGGGGTGAGTGTCTTTCCCGAGGACGGGCGGGACGCGGGGGCCCTGGTGCGGCACGCCGACATCGCCATGTACCAGGTCAAGGGCAGCGGCAAGAACGGGGTGCGGCCCTACACCCCGGCGCTCGACGAGCAGGTCGAGCGCCGCACGCTGCTGGAACGCGACCTGCAGACCGCCCTGAGCCGGGACGAACTGGTGCTGGAGTACCAGGGGCTGTATGACCTGCACCGCGGGGAGCTGCTGAAGGTGGAGGCGCTCTTGCGCTGGCGGCACCCGCAACTGGGGCGGGTGTCGCCGGCGGAGTTCATCCCGCTGGCCGAGAGCAGCGGGGCGATCGTGCCCATCGGGGCCTGGGTCCTGCGCGCCGCCTGTGCCCAGGTCCGCCACTGGCAGCAGCGC
>NZ_BFAG01000037.1 GCF_002897375.1 Deinococcus aerius
TGACCCGACGGGGGGGGTAGGGTATCCGTGGACGGACCAGGTGACGGACCACCCGGCCGACCCCTACGCCGGGGGTCGCGCCTACCCCTGGTCCGGCGTCGGGGCCCCCGCCGGGCTGCACGCCAGCGCCATCACCGCCGACAGCTACCTCTCCGACGTCACCTGGGACCCCGGCACCGCCTCCAGCGGCTGGGGTCCCATCGAAAAAGACCTGAGCAACGGCGAGAAAAACGCCGGGGACGGCAAAACGCTGACCATCGGCGGCACCACCTACGCCAAGGGGCTGGGGGTCCACGCCAACAGCAGCGTGAGCTACACCCTGGGCGGCACCTGCTCCACCTTCTCGGCCACCATCGGGGTCGACGACGAGGTGGCCGAGCGGGGCAGCGTCATCTTCGAGGTCTGGAACGGCACGGCCAGCAAGCTGTACGACAGCGGCGTGGTGCGCGGCACCGACGCGCCGCGCGACATCTCCGTTTCCGTGAGCGGCGTGTCCACGCTGCGGCTGGTGGTGCGCGACGGGGGCGACGGGCTGTCCGCGGACCATGCCGACTGGGCGCTGGCGCGGGTGACCTGCCCGCCCGCCTCGCCCAGCGGCGAGGCGTACGTCTCGGACCTGCCCTGGTCCACCCCCACCAACGCCTGGGGTCCCATCGAGAAAGACCTGAGCAACGGCGAGAAACTGGCCGGGGACGGCAAAACGCTGACCATCGGCGGCCAGACCTATGCCAAGGGCCTGGGGGTTCACGCCAACAGCAGCGTGAGCTATGCGCTCTCGGGCCGCTGCTCGACCTTCACGGCCGCGGTCGGGGTGGACGACGAGGTGGGGGACCGGGGCAGCGTGGTGTTCCGGGTCTACGGGGACGGGACCGAGCGGATGCCCGCGGTGGTGCGGCGCGGAACCGATGGGGCGCAGCTCATCAGTGTGGATGTCAGCGGGGTCAACGAACTCAAGCTGGTGGTGGGCGATAACGGCGACGGCATCTCCTCCGACCACGCCGACTGGGCCGACGCTAAACTCACTTG
>NZ_BFAG01000038.1 GCF_002897375.1 Deinococcus aerius
CGTGGGGGAGGAGTTGAGCGGCGAGGGCATGGCCGACCTCGTGATAGGCGGTGACTTTGCGGTCCGCTTCCCGCACGACCAGGCTGCGGCGCTCGGGTCCCATCAGCACCCGGTCGCGCGCCTCCTCCACATCCCGCATCACGATGCGTGACCGTCCCGCCCTCGCGGCGCCCAACGCCGCTTCGTTCAAGAGGTTTTCCAGATCAGCCCCCACCATCCCCGCGGTCCGGCGGGCAATGACACCCAGATCGACGGAGGGATCGAGGGGCTTCTTGCGCGCATGAATCCTCAGGATCATTTCCCGGCCACGGACATCTGGGGCATCTACGACCACTTGACGGTCGAAGCGTCCGGGACGCAGCAACGCTGCGTCCAAGACATCGGGCCTGTTGGTCGCCGCCAGGATGATGACCTCCTGGCCGCTGCCGAAGCCGTCCATCTCTACCAGCAGTTGGTTGAGCGTCTGTTCGCGCTCGTCGTTGCCGCCTTGCAGGTTCACGCCGCGCTTGCGGCCAACGGCGTCGATTTCGTCGATGAAGACGATGCAGGGCGCGCTCTTGCGCGCCTGCTCGAACAGGTCCCGCACTCGCGCTGCCCCGACGCCCACGAACATCTCCACAAAGTCCGAGCCCGAGATGGAGAAGTAGGGCACCTTGGCTTCCCCCGCCACCGCTTTGGCTAACAAGGTCTTGCCACTGCCGGGGGGACCCACCAAGAGGACGCCGTGGGGAATGCGGGCGCCGAGTTGGTGGTAGCGCTCGGGGTGGCGCAGGAAGTCCACCACCTCCTGCAGGTCCTGCTTGGCCTCGTCACACCCGGCCACGTCCTGAAACGTCAGCTTCACCTGCCCCTCGGCGATCA
>NZ_BFAG01000039.1 GCF_002897375.1 Deinococcus aerius
GATNTTCGGGGGGATCACCTACCAGAGTCGCCGTGCCGCCGGTGTTGCTCGCCAGCACGACCGCGATCAAGTACGGCAGCGGCTTCAGGCCTAGCCGGGTCACGACGGTCACGACGACAGGGGCCATGAACAGCACGGTGGTCACGTTGTCGAGAAAGGCGCTGAAGACGGCGGTGAGCAGGCTGAAGATCCACAGGACGCGGACGGGCATCGCCGCGTGTAAAGAGCATCGCGCGACGGGCCACCAGGTCGAAAAAGCCGCTGTGGCTCAGGACGTTGACGATGTTCATCATGCCGAAGAGGAGGAAGATGGTGTTGAAGTCGATGCTGTCCCAGGCCTGCTCGGGGGTGAGCAACCCGAGCACCATCACGGCGCACGCGCCCAGCAGGGCAGCGACCGTGCGGTGAACGTACTTCTCCAGCAGGATCATGACGTAGGTCAGGACGAAGAGGGCGACGGCGAGGATCGTCAGCGTGCCGTCACTGAGGTGCAGGCCGAGAACGTCGAGCAGGGTGTGGTGTTCAGTTTCAGGCATGGGTCATCCAAGAGTGGGGCCGGGGATCAGAGGAAGAGGTGGGCCAGGAGCAGCACCAAGAGGCCCGCGAGCAGCAGGGCGGCTGCGTAGCTGCCGATCAGGAGGGCCAGACCTCGCCAGTCCAGCGGTTCCTCACGCAGCTCTGGCGTCCGGGGGTCGTGGGATTCATCGGGTGGTTTCACGGATGCCCTCCTGGAGTGCTGTGCCTGCTGCCGGGATGACAAAAGAAAAGGAGGAGTCTGGTCGCAGACTCCTCCGAGTTCGGCGTATGGTCGCCGGAA
>NZ_BFAG01000040.1 GCF_002897375.1 Deinococcus aerius
TCTGCCGCCGGAGGACGAGGACGAGGCGGAGGTCCGCGTCAGCCCGGACGACGACGGCGACTACACCCTGCCGCCCCAAGACATCTCTCCCGATCAGGAGGTCATGCACGTATGAGGCGCGTTCTGTTCCTCTCTCTCAGCCTCGCTGCCGGCACGGCTGGTGCCCAGAGCAGCGGCGAGTGGCAACAACTCGGCACCTACCTGTCCAAGGCGTGCAGCGCCGGGCAGGGGGTGGCGGGCAACGGCAAGCAGCTCCAGTGGATTTGCAGCATCGCGTCGAGCTACACCTTCCTGAACGACAACATCCTGAACGGCGACTGGACCGCCTTCGGCAGCGAGGTCATGGGCAAATACATGTCGGGGACGGTGGACTACCTGGGCCAGAAGCTCGGCTTCGACAAGCTCAACACCGTGACCGCCAACATCAACGAGTCCATGCAGGGGACGTACAACGAGTTCCGCGCCACGCTGTTTGACGCCATGACGGGCGTGTTGCGGGAGCAGGCGGCGGGGTACAAGGACGACAACGCCGGGCTCTCCGTCACCACGCCGGGCGGCCTTGCGGACTACGCCACCAAGGCCAACCCGTTCCTGGTGTCCGCCCAGACTGCCGGGCCGCTACCAGCAGACGGTGGACAGCTTCGGCGAGCNGCTGCGGGCCGCCCAGGCGAAGAAGGTGGTGG
>NZ_BFAG01000041.1 GCF_002897375.1 Deinococcus aerius
GACCATCACGGAGACGCTTTGCGTGCGGCCCTGCCGGATGCTCCGTGCGAGACGGTCAGGGCGGTAACCGAGCAACTCAACAGCTTCCCGCACGCGGGCTTTGGTCTCGGGACCGACCTCCGGGTGGTCGTTGATCGCCCGCGAGACGGTGCTGGGGACCACGCCCACGTACCGGGCGACGTCTTTGATGGTGACTTTGGAGCGCAAGGAACCTCCTGAGGGTAGAACCCGCACCACCCGGAAACGTTTGCGGAATTTGTTTCGATCAAGGTAGGTCGGAAACTCCACATTGTCAATGGCGAGAGGTAGAGCCGATGGGAATCCTCGCCTCGCTTGACAATTCGCCTGGTGGGCTGGTACAACGGGCACGTCGCAAACGTTTCCGGGCTTGGTGGACTTTTATCTGGAGGCCGCCCCTCATGGTTCCTCACCCTTCGGTGGGGACGCTGGTTGCATGAGCCGTCCGCGTTCGGCCGCACGACTTCATTCAGGCAATCCGGGTTCCCCAGCCCCCACAGTAGGCGTGGGTCAGTGTGCGCCGCGGCACTGCGGCGCGGGAACCGATATGCCTTCCTATCAGGAGGACCCATGCGCTCCCCTCTTCTCCTCGTCGGTTTCATGCTCACGGGCGCCATGTTGCTGGCCGGTTGCGGAAACCAGCCC
>NZ_BFAG01000042.1 GCF_002897375.1 Deinococcus aerius
ACCGTCAACACGATGGCCGATCAGCTCAACGCCTTCGCCTCCGAGGTGACCCGCGTGGCGCGCGAGGTGGGCACGGAAGGCAAGCTGGGTGGTCAGGCCGACGTGCGTGGGGTCGGCGGAACGTGGAAAGACCTGACCGACAACGTCAACTTCATGGCGGGCAATCTCACCAACCAGGTGCGGAACATCGCGGATGTCACGACGGCGGTGGCGAATGGTGACCTCAGCCGCAAGATTACCGCCGATGCCAAGGGTGAGATTCTGGAGCTGAAGAACACGATCAACACGATGGTGGACCAGCTCAACAGCTTCGCGGGCGAGGTCACCCGTGTGGCGCGTGAGGTGGGCACCGAGGGTCGTCTCGGCGGGCAGGCCGACGTACGCGGCGTCGGCGGCACCTGGAAGGACCTCACCGACAACGTCAACTCGATGGCGTCGAACCTCACCAACCAGGTGCGGAACATCGCCTTCGTCACGACGGCGGTGGCGAATGGCGACCTGAGCAAGAAGATCACCGCCGATGCCCAGGGCGAGATTCTGGACCTCAAGAACACGATCAACACGATGGTGGACCAGCTCAACGCCTTCGCCTCCGAGGTGACCCGGGTGGCGCGCGAGGTGGGCACGGAAGGCAAG
>NZ_BFAG01000043.1 GCF_002897375.1 Deinococcus aerius
TCCTGAACGGCGCTGGCCTCGCGGCCTACTTTGCCGCGCATCCCCGATGGGCCGCCTCAACGCACAACCGCAAGCAGACAACGCTGGAGCGCTTTTGTCGCTGGGCGCTACAACGCGAGTTGCTGAGCTGCGATCCTACCCTGCACTTGGAGGCGCCCCAGTTTGCCACCTCCCCACCCGCGAGGGCTGAAGCGGGAGGACGTGGAGCGCATCTTTGCGGTGATTCCGGTGGAGCAGATGCGGGACGCCCTGCTGTTCCGCCTGGTCTTCGAGACGGGCCTGCGGATCGGGGAAGCCCTGGGCTCGCATGTGGAGGACCTGGACCTGACCCGGGGCGACGAGCACCTCACCGTGCTGGGCAAGGGGGGGCGGAAGCGGACGGTGCTGCTCGACGACCCGAAGCTGGTCAACCTGCTGCGGCGCTACCTGCGGACACTGGGCTACACGCACGGGCCGCTCTTCCAGGCGACCAAGAACGGGCGCGGGGGGCCGCTGCGGTACCA